>NZ_JAEFCE010000021.1:0-77007 GCF_016406055.1 Vibrio sp. IB15 | reverse complement strand
GAATCTCGAATCTCGAATCTCGAATCTCGAATCTCGAATCTCGAATCTCGAATCTCAAACTATTCGTCTTCTTCGGCCATGAAGGCTTCCAGCAAATCGTTGAGGAAAAGTTTCCCTTTTTCTGTGATTTGCCAGTGAGTATCAGTTTCGTTCAAATAACCTAGCTCTTTTGCCCACTCAATTGTTGGCTGAACAGCGTCCAAACCAAGTCCTGTCGTATCAATGAAATCTTGCTTAGGGCATGCTTCCATCAGCCTGAAACGGTTCATGAAAAATTCGAAAGGGCGATCTTCGTTTGCTACTTCAAATTCATCCGAAATATAAGGCTTCACCATATTCTGGTAAGCCGCCAAATAGCCTCTAGGGTGTTTAACCTTAGTTGTTCGAATGATTCGTCCATCAGCAAAACTCAGCTTGCCATGAGAGCCGCAGCCAATACCCAAGTAGTCACCGAAGCGCCAGTAGTTGAGGTTGTGTTGACACTGGTAGCCCGGCTTGCTGTAGCCTGAGATTTCGTATTGCACATACCCTGCATCAGCGAGCTTTTTGTGGCCTAATTCGAAGATATTCCAGAGATCATCGTCATCAGGTAGAGCTGGCGTTTTGTAATAGAACATGGTGTTAGGTTCTATTGTTAGCTGGTACCAAGATAAATGCGGGGGATCTAACTCGATGGCTTTGTCTAGATCAGCCAATGCTTGATCGATACTTTGATCCGGCAAGCCATGCATAAGATCGAGGTTAAAGCTGTTTAGACCGATTTTATGTGCAAGGTGAGCAGCGTTGACCGCTTCATCTTGACCATGGATACGGCCCAGTCTTTCTAGCTTTTCTTGCTCAAAGCTTTGTACACCAACCGAGATACGAGTAATCCCTGCTTTTTGGTAACCAGCGAAACGCTCAGCTTCAATGGTGCCCGGGTTGGCTTCCATGGTGATTTCAATTTCAGGTTTGAATGGGGTGCGTTGCTCAATACCTTGAAGCAGTCGACCGATACCTTCTGGAGAGAACAGGCTTGGAGTTCCCCCTCCAATAAAGATCGAATGCAGAGGACGAGGTGCACCATTGAGTTGGTACTTCTCGATATCAGTATCGAGATCCTCAAGTAGCGCATCGATGTACTCTTTTTCAGGGATTTCGGCTTTCAGAGCGTGTGAGTTGAAATCACAATATGGACACTTTTGCACACACCACGGGATGTGTACATAAAGGCTAAGAGCTGGTGGAACGAGTGCTGTGTTGTGCATTACAGAGCTTGCTCTTTTAGTGCTTCGAATAGTGACGCTAGGGCCTTACCACGGTGTGAAAGCTGTTTTTTGCGTGAAGGTTCAAGCTCGGCAGATGCACAGTTCTCTTCTGGAACAAAGAATACAGGATCGTAGCCAAAGCCATTTTCGCCGTGTTCTTCAGTCAGAATTTGTCCTTCCCACTTACCATGACACACCAATGGTGTTGGATCATTTTCGTGACGCATTAGCACCAATACACAGTGGAAACGAGCAGTACGCTTTGCTACCTCAACACCTTGCATGGCATCAAGCAGCTTTTCGATGTTCTGCTTATCGGTAGCACCTTCACCTGAGTAACGTGCAGAGTAGATACCTGGCGCGCCCTTAAGGAAATCAACCTCTAAACCGGAGTCGTCAGCAATGGCTGGCAGCCCTGTCTCTTTGGCAGCATGGCGAGCTTTGATGATGGCATTTTCAATGAAAGTTGTTCCTGTCTCAGCGACTTCTGAAACGTTAAACTCACTTTGTGCGACAACGTCAAAACCAAACTCAGACAGAATACCTGCCATCTCGCGAACTTTACCTTGGTTGCCTGTGGCTAAAACAATCTTACTCATGGGGATGTTGCTCTAATAAGTTGGTGAACAGAAAAGTGAAGGCTGAACCTACTCTTCTATATAGAATTTTTGTGTGAATCGCAGTGGGCCTGTGCCTTTCAAACCTGCGTTAACATCAATATCAAAAGTGATGTTTTCTTCGTGTGTTACAGGGAACTCAGCTAGGTAATAAATCGCATCACCTTCCTTTATCTCGCGGAAGTTAAGTGTGCGAGTATTGCCCACAAGGTTCTTGGCTGTTCCCGTGATTTTAGCGGTTGTTGCTGGTTTGCCAAGGGAAGCTTTGTCTAGCACGCTGATGTTCAGAATCGCTGAGTAGCCATTTCGCTTAAGTTTATATTGCTTAGCGACTTGAGCCGTTAAAAATGTTGAGTTAAAAGCTGAGTAGTGAACCTCGACATCCTTAATGTTTTTAAATTGTCCTGCCGAGCTTGGTAGGGCAATAAGAGCGGTAAGTAGTGCTGTAATCCATAGACGCATAATGACTCCAATAAATAGCAAAAAGCCATCATAGGATGGCTTTGACTTCAGTGGGGGTTTGGCCTGGCGAGCATATTCGAACTTGTTTGTGCCGGCCGAGCTCTCCCTTTTCAATTTTAATTTGCCCTTTAGCTACCTTAAATTGTTTCGCAAGGTATTTCGCTAAGTGGGCATTGGCTTTGCCATCTACCGGGGGAGCGGTGATGGCAATTTTGAGTTCCTCACCATGCAAGCCAACAATTTTGTCTCGGCTTGCTTTGGGTTGGATATAGAGTCTAAGAAGAATATCGTCTCCCTCGACCCAAACCGCTTTTGGCATCGTCAAAGTACCTGATGTTCGTACTTGAATTATAGCTGATACCAAATAGGACCAATCATGTCACCCATTAGGAAGTTCGCAAACTGAAGAACAATGAACAGAACCAGAACGCTTAAGTCGAAGCCACCCATATCCGGTAGGATGCGGCGGATAGGCATTAGCATTGGCTCAGTCAGTTGATGGAACACATACTCGATTGGGCTGCGACCTTGACTAACCCAGCTTAGGATTGCACGGATTAGTAGTACCCAGAAAATCAAACCACCCGCCGCTTTAATCAGAGATAGTCCGCCAAAGATTAGGAAGCTGATGTCGAACACAGCCGCGCCGCCAGAGATAATTAAGTTGAGAGCGACGAACTTGAGTACACATAGCACATAAGCGAAAACAACCGTTGCCAGATCTAGGCTGCCGATCGACGGAATAACTCGGCGTAGTGGAGCTACTACTGGTTGTGTCGCTTTTACGATGAATTGTGAGAACGGATTGTAGAAATCTGCACGTGATGCTTGTAGCCAGATACGCAAGATCACAACCATGATGTAAAGATCAAAAACGGTCGAGATCAGAAAGCTCATCGAGTTCATATTGTTTCCTTTTTCGGATTTACTTGCCGCTTAGATATCACATGAGCGACGCAAGGCTTTTGTACCTTGATTGGTACTAAAACAGTTTTTCCATCTCTTCAGCTCGAGCAACTGCCGCTTGCATGGCTTTGGCTACGATGTCTGATAGTTGATGTTCATTAAACGTGCGCAGTGCTTCGGCGGTAGTACCACCTTTTGAAGTCACTTGCTCACGCAGTGTAGATAATTCTGTATCTGGATTCGCGACCACCATCTCTGCCGCGCCTAATGCCGATTGCTGCACTAGCTTGCGGGCCGTCTCTTGGTCGAAACCTTGATTGACTGCTTCCGCTTGCATCGCTTCCATAAACAGGAAGAAGTAAGCCGGGGCGCTGCCTGCCGCTGCAATAATGTTGTTGATACCAGATTCTTGTTCTACCCAGCTCACTTCACCTACAGCTTGCATTAGCTGTGATGCGAAATCTTTATCTGCTTGGCTAACGGTTGAATCAGCATAAAGCCCACTCATGCCTTTCCCAAGCTGTGATGGCGTGTTTGGCATTACACGAACCAGGTTCAGTTGGCAGTCTAACATCTCATTGAGTCGATTCGCATTAATACCTGCGGCAATTGAGATTACCAGTTTGTTGCTAAAGTCGATGCTTTGTAAGGGTTTACATACATCGGCCATCATTTGCGGTTTCACCGATAATACAACAACGTCTGCTTGCTCAGCTGCGGCAATATTATCGCTGGTGGTATTGATGCCGTATTCTTGCTCTAACGGCACTCTTCTCGTGTCAGAAGGCGCTGTCGCCGTAATCTTTTGCGCTGGGTAACCACTCGCTACTAAGCCCGCTACAATTGAGCGAACCATGTTTCCCGCCCCGATAAAGGCGATGTTCTTATGTTCCATATATCAAATCCTGAGCGTGTCGCTACGCGGTGAAAGCGGAGCGGTATCAATACTTATACTTTTTTGGTTGTTAGGTGTCGCTATTTCGCGTAATCACGAGCACCAAAAATCGCGGTTCCAATGCGAACCATGGTGCTGCCAGCCTCTACTGCTGCGTCCATATCACCACTCATGCCCATCGAAAGGGTATCAATATCAGGATATTTTGCAGCTAGCTTATCTTTTAGCTCTGCCAGTTGAGAGAAAGCGTTAAGCTGTGATTGATAGTCAGAGACGTTTGCAGGAATCGACATCAACCCTCTTAAAGTGAGGTTGGGCAGTGAGGAAATCAACTCTGCCAGTGCAAAAACTGACTCTTCAGATGTGCCAGACTTGGACGCTTCACCACTGGTGTTTACTTGAATTAACACTTGCAAAGGTGGAAGCTCGCTTGGACGTTGGTCATTCAGTCTCTGAGCGATCTTATCACGATCGATGGAGTGTACCCATGCGAAGCTTTCTGCGATAGGGCGAGTTTTATTTGACTGGATTGGACCAATAAAGTGCCATTCCAAATTTAGGTTAGAATGTTGTTCTGAAAAGTGTTTTACTTTATCGACACCTTCTTGAACATAGTTTTCACCAAAGGCAATTTGGCCTCCGAGTGCGGCTTCTAGAATCGCATCAATCGGTTTAGTTTTGCTGACGGCTAAAAGTTGCACGGACTCTGGAGCTCGTCCGCACTTTTGCTCAGCACTACGAATCTGTGAGGTGATTTGTTCGATATTTTGTTGAATACTACTCATAGCTGACTTTACTTAAGGGAAAATAAATGGATATCACTGAGTTACTAGATTTTAGTGTAAAGCATAACGCGTCAGATCTACATCTTTCTGCGGGTGTATCTCCAATGGTACGTATAGATGGTGAAGTAAGGAAGCTTGGAATACCAGCTTTGAGTCATGCTGATGTGCACCGTTTGGTTTTTGAGATCATGAGCGACTCGCAGCGCGGTGAGTTCGAGGAAAAACTGGAAGTCGACTTCTCTTTTGAATTACCCAATGTCGGTCGTTTCCGTGTTAACGCTTTTAACCAAGCCCGTGGCTGCTCAGCTGTCTTTCGAACTATCCCTGTCGAGATACCAACGTTAGAGCAGTTAGGCGCTCCTGATATCTTTGAAAAGATTGCTAATTTCGAAAAGGGTCTAGTGTTAGTTACAGGCCCAACAGGTTCTGGTAAATCGACTACTCTTGCGGCGATGGTGGATTACGTTAACCGTAACCACAATAAGCATATTCTCACCATAGAAGACCCGATTGAATTTGTTCACACCAACAATAAGTGCCTAGTGAACCAGCGTGAGGTTCATCGTGATACTCATAGCTTTAAAGCGGCGCTGCGCAGTGCGTTACGTGAAGACCCTGACGTTATCCTTGTTGGTGAACTTCGTGACCAAGAAACCATTAGTTTAGCGCTCACGGCTGCAGAAACTGGTCACTTGGTTTTTGGTACCTTACATACCAGTTCTGCGGCAAAAACGATTGACCGTATTATCGATGTATTCCCGGGGAGCGACAAAGACATGGTGCGTTCAATGTTGTCTGAATCATTACGCTCGGTGATTGCCCAGAAACTATTAAAGCGTGTCGGTGGTGGTCGTGTGGCTTGTCATGAAATCATGATGGCGACACCGGCGATCAGAAACTTGATTCGTGAAGATAAAGTCGCTCAGATGTATTCAATCATTCAAACAGGCGCAGCACATGGCATGCAAACCATGGAGCAGAATGCGAAGCAGCTGATGGCCCAAGGTTTGGTTGACTCGGAAGAGGTCGAGAAAAAGATCGAAATTGAAACCTCAATGTTCTAATCAAGGTGTACATAATGGAATTGAATCAAATCCTTGAGGGAATGCTTTCTCAAAAAGCGTCCGATCTTTACATCACGGTTGATGCGCCAGTCTTGTTCCGTGTCGATGGTGAGCTGCGACCGCAAGGCGAGAAACTGAATTCGGCTCAGGTCGCTCAATTACTTGATGCGATGATGGATCAAGAACGACGTGATGAATATCAGCAAACGCGTGAGGCTAACTTTGCCATTGTACGTGATTTTGGTCGCTTTCGTGTTAGTGCGTTCTTTCAGCGAGAGCTACCTGGAGCAGTGATTCGACACATCGAGACGAACATCCCAACCTTTGAGCAATTAAAGCTTCCTGATGTATTACAAGACCTCTCAATTGCTAAGCGTGGGCTTGTGCTGGTGGTTGGGGCTACGGGTTCTGGTAAATCGACCTCGATGGCGGCGATGACAGGCTACCGCAATACCAATCGTTCTGGGCATATCTTGACGGTTGAAGACCCGATAGAATTCGTCCACGAACATAAGAAATGCATAGTTACTCAGCGTGAGGTAGGGCTCGACACCGAGAGCTATGAAGTCGCCCTTAAAAACTCGTTGCGCCAAGCGCCAGATATGATTTTGATTGGCGAAATCCGTAGCCGCGAAACCATGGAATATGCGATGACCTTTGCTGAGACGGGTCACTTGTGTATGGCAACTTTGCACGCGAATAATGCCAACCAAGCGTTAGAGCGTATTCTTCATTTGGTGCCTAAAGAACAGAAAGAACAGTTCCTGTTTGATCTGTCGATGAATCTGCGTGGTGTGATTGCTCAGCAGTTAATTCGAGATAAGAATGGCAGCGGGCGTCATGGTGTATTTGAAATTCTACTCAACAGCCCACGAGTGTCTGACTTGATTCGTCGCGGTGAATTGCACGAGCTAAAAGCAACAATGGCAAAATCAAAAGAAGTCGGCATGCAGACCTTTGACCAAGCTTTGTTTGATTTAGTTGTAGCGGGAAAGATTAGCGAAGAAGATGCGTTTCATAGTGCCGATTCGGCTAATGACTTACGTTTGATGCTAAAAACCAGACGAGGTGATGATGACTATGGAACTGGAGCATTATCTGGCGTGAAAATTGATATGGGTTAGATTAAAAAATAAAAAGCCAGAGCTCTTTTGACGGAGAGATCTGGCTTACCATTGTTGTTCTAGTTGCTGTTCAACGAGCCATGACTTCTTCGACTGTCGTCGTAGTACATATTGCCACTATTGAATCCTGAATTGGTTTTGCCATCATTCATGTAACTAGCGCTACTAGACCCTGTGGAGCTGCACGCAGAAATGGTTAGAGCGGCGAAGATTGCTAGAAAAATTTTCATGTGAACTCCCACTTACCTATTGATGAATTGCATCGTCTTTACGGCGAGAAATTCGTGGGGATCACAAATCGGGTTGCTTTTTGCTCACTTAATTTTCGTTAAGAATATTGTGCTTCAAACCAGCTTTCGAGAATGACAACTGCGGACTGGTTATCAACATTTCCTTTACTTAATGCTTTGTAGCCACCCATGTCAAAGAGGTCGGCTCTTGCTTCTGCGGTCGATAATCTTTCGTCATGCAACTCAACATCAACACCAAAACGACCTTTTAAGCGGTTAGCAAATTTCTTTGCTCTTGGTGTGATGGTCTCTAGATCACGACCGTGAAGATCCGTGGGTAGCCCGACGACGATAAGATTTGGTTGCCACTCTTTAATCTGTTTTTCGATATCGTCCCAGTTCGGGATACCGTCTTTAGCTTTAAACGCTTTTAAAGGGCTCGCTGTGCCAGTGATTTCTTGTCCAATCGCGCTGCCGATACTTTTTGTACCGTAATCAAATGCCATAATTGTTCGTGACATGGGGTTTCCAAATTTATCTGTGTTTGAGAGTGTCTGTTTATTTTATTTAGCTGATTTGAGCTAGGCGTGACCAGCGTCTGCTGAAAGCTGAGCGGCATTAATACCTAACATTTGTACCGCAACTTTCCAGCGATCTGAAATTGGCGTATCGAAGATGACTTTAGGGTCGGCCTCAACGGTTAACCATGAGTTCTCGGTCAGTTCGGTTTCCAGTTGTCCCGGTTCCCATCCTGCATACCCAAGTGCGACTAAATAATTCATCGGCTCATCTTCTGTGCCCAACACCATCAAGATATCTTTTGAGGTTGTTACTGAGATTTGGTCAGTCATATTGATGCTGGATTGATAGCTGCCTTTGGGCTTGTGCAAAATAAACCCACGGTCTTCAGCAACCGGTCCACCGTTTAATACCGGCTTATCAAGGCTGGCTTGATTCGGTTTTGGTTGTTCAGATTCAACCTCAACTTGTTTGAGCATACTACCGACAGTGACATCGATGGGAGCGTTAATCATTAACCCCATCGCACCTTCCTCGTTGTGTTCACAGAGGTAGATTACCGAGTTTTGAAAGTACGGATCTTTCATCCCGGGCATAGCGACCAAAAAGTGGTTCGTTAGGTTCATAGAGCCTCCTGCCAGTGTGTTCCCAATAAAGGAAAAGAGCGGCGTAAAGCCGCTCATTCTATCCCTAAGACGTATGTGTGAAGCGCTAGGGCTTTCTTTTAGCTTAGGTTATTTTGCATTAACGCGACGCTCAATTGCATCCATTAATTTGCCCGTTACCGAGATATCGAAAGCGGCTTCGATTTCGCGGATACATGTAGGGCTCGTTACGTTGATTTCAGTTAGCTTATCACCGATGACGTCTAGGCCAACGAAGATTAGACCTTTTTCTTTTAGTGCAGGAGCAACCGCTCTTGCGATCGCCCAATCTGTGTCACTTAGATGACGTGCTTCACCAGTACCGCCAGCTGCAAGGTTACCTCGAGTTTCGCCTTTAGCAGGGATTCGAGCTAGGCAGTAAGGCATTGGCTCACCGTCAACTACAAGAATACGCTTATCACCGTTGCTGATGTCAGGAACGAAAGTCTGTGCCATCGCGTAGTTTTGACCGTGGTTAGTCAGTGTTTCTATGATCACTGATACGTTTGGATCGCCTTCTTTCACACGGAAGATAGATGCACCACCCATACCATCAAGTGGTTTAAGGATTACGTCGCCATGCTTCTCGCGGAATTCTTTAATTTTCTCCGCTTTGCGAGTCACGATGGTGGTTGGTGTTAGTTCAGGGAACCATGCTGTGAACAGCTTCTCGTTACAGTCACGTAGGCTTTGCGGTTTGTTTACGATCAGTGCGCCATTCTCTTCAGCACGCTCAAGAATGTAGGTTGCGTAGATGTACTCAGTATCAAACGGAGGATCTTTACGCATCAGTACAGCATCTAAATCAGATAGCGCGATAGTCTGTTCTGACTTGAATTCATACCAACCATTTGGATCTTCTTTGAGCTCAACGACCTTAGTGTCTGCAATCGCTACGCCTTGATCTAAGTGTAGATCATTCATTTCCATGTAATGGATTTCGTAACCACGACGCTGAGCTTCAAGCATCATGGCAAAGCTAGAGTCTTTTTTGATGTTAATGGATGAAATTGGATCCATTACGATGCCAAGTTTGATCATTTTTTTCTCCTAGCCTAGATCGCCAAAACGGACTTGTAAGGCAGTAATTGCGGTTAGAGCTGCTGTTTCGGTACGAAGTACACGTGGGCCGAGTAGCGTCTCTTCAAATTTGTATTGTTCTGTCATGCCGATTTCTTCAGCCGACAAGCCACCTTCAGGGCCGATCAATAGGCGTACCTTACTGATAGGTTCTGGAAGGGTATTAATTGAGTATTTTGCACGAGGATGTAAGTTCAGCTTTAATGCTTCACTCGGTTCACTACACCACTCTTCAAGTTGCATGATAGGGCGAATCACTGGAACTGTATTTCGACCGCACTGCTCACATGCTGCGATCGCAATTTTCTGCCACTGAGCGAGCTTTTTCTCGAAGCGTTTAGCATCTAGTTTAACGCCACAGCGTTCTGAAATCAGAGGAGTGATGGTGTTTACACCAAGCTCTACCGACTTTTGGATAGTAAACTCCATTTTGTCACCACGTGAGATCACTTGTCCTAAGTGTAAGTCTAATGGAGATTCACTGCTGCGCTCGATACGCTCAGTCACGTCAACAGTGACACTCTTCTTTGATACTTCAGTGATTGTCGCTGGAAATTCAGCGCCGCTGCCATCAAAAAGAAGAACTTCTTGACCTTCTTTCATACGAAGGACACGACCAACATGACCCGCGGCATCTTCGCCTAAAGCGAGTGAACCTAACTGGTGAATGAGTTCTGGGTGATGGATACGAGGGATTCTCATGCTGGTAAACCTATAAATAGTGTCATTAGGGTATTTTGTCTCTGCCTAACATGGATGCTTTCAGTTGAAAAAACAAGGGTAGAGCAAGAGTTTCAGGGGCAATTCTGAAACTCTTGTTTGAGACGGCTAGGAATGTGGGTTACGCGAGTGGTGCTATTTACAAGCTGGATAAACAAATGGGTTGTGATTCCCTTGGATGGCATAGATACGCTCATCACGAGTACATTCCCACTCATCGACAGGGAACTGCTTGTTCCACGCCATCATCAGATTGGTTTGCTGTTTAGATAGCTTGAAACCATATTCTTGGCTCATGTAAAGATAAGTTCGAGCGATAGAGCCTTTCGCTCTGTCTGGCGGCATCACCTTACGTTGCTTGAAGTTGACCTGCATTTCACACTGACCATAGCTTACTCCATCCATACCATTCCACTGACTGAAATTGTAGTTGGAGCGATCTCCGTTAACCTCACCAATCGCCGGCGTTAAGTTGTGAAGGTCGGCTTCCATGGATTTGAATATTTTGTCATTGCGGGTGCAGTTCTTGCGTCCACCGCCTTGCCAGCATTGTCGCTGGTGGCCAAATTGCCAAGCGGGAACCACGTGTTCCCACTCAATTCGACTGGCCCGTTTTTGTTGCTTTCGCACTTGATAACCACAGCCTGCAAGATCTGGAATGCCTTTCTTTTTGTCTTTCCAAGTAATGTCACAGCCACAATAGAATGAAGTCGGGTGATCAAGGTAAATCTTCACGGCTTCTTTTTTTGCTTTGGAGAATGAGCTTGGTGGAGCGGCGAAAACGCTTTGGGTTACCAGTAGGCCAAATACTATCGATAAGTAAAAAGACACCGATAGGCCAAATGCTTTTGGGGTGGTTTTATACATAGAAAAAGACTGATAAAAGTATGATAAACATCAGTCTAGCACTCAAAGGATGGATTTCTCCATTACATTTCTATCATGAATTCCATTGAGTGCAGTTTTCTAAATTGGCGAGGGGCGCGATAAAATAAAGCTGGCGCCGAGTCGGGGAGTTAGCTGAGTTGCGTGCCTGTAAAGGCCAAGGTTTGATTACACTGCTGGCAGCGGTAGCTTGACTGGTTACGTAACACCTTGTTGTGACGTCTGATAGAAAGTGGATAAACCGTGCAGGCACAGCGATACTCAAAGGTTTTTCCTTGCACTGAGGATATCTCAAAGCTATGGGTCGTTTTGGCTGGCACGTTGAATACCTTTTCCATCACGTATTTCCATTCATTCCCGTGAGGTCTCACTCGTCCAAAGACCTGATGTGTGATCAGATGTGCCAGTTCATGAGGCACCACCTCGTTAATGAAGGCATCCTCATTCTCGGCGAAGAGTACATGGTTGAGCTTAATTTCATTGAGCTGAAGGTAGGCCTTTCCTGCCGCTTTACCTCTTAACTTGTAAGTAATGGTCGGGCATGGGAATTCACGAGAGAAATGTTGATTAGCGATAGCTAGGCACTCGGCCAATTTCTTATTTGCTCGATGTTGTTGCGGGGTGTAAGACAAACGTTGTTAACTCCAAAAAAAGGCCTCAGCGTTTAAGCTAAGGCCTCATCATAACATTGCTCGTTATTCTGGCGATAATTTATAGGTGGTGATTCTTCTTGATGATTTCGTGGTAGGCATGCCATGTACCATAACCAAGTAGCGGCATGGTGACGATCATACCAATGCCGTAGGTTGCAAAGCCCACCAGAATACCGGCACAAATAATACTTGCCCATACCACCATTGCTGGGATGTTGGATTTCACGGCATTGAAGCTGGTGAAGATTGCGCTCATCACATCCACGCGTCTCTCCATCATCAATGGAATAGAAAATGCCGAGATGCTGAAGATTAGGCTGGCGATTACAAATCCAATAACAGAACCCGTGATCAAGAAGGGCGCAAACTCTGCTAATGGCGCGCCTTGTACTGATGGATACAAAGCGTGCAATAGAGCGGCGATACGCATCCAGAATATCATCGCGACCATTAATACAATCGCAAAGGCCCACTGGTGAGTCGAGTTGCGAGTAATGGCTTTCATTGAATGGAATAGGCTGGCGTTGTGCCCTTTTTCTCTTTCCCAGGCTGCGTCATACAAGCCCAGAGCGAGAAAAGGTCCTATCAGCATGTACACAATCAAGCTTGGCATCACCACCAAGTGTGTTCCTTGCCATTGGACAAGTTGAACAATGGCAATTGCCGCTCCCATAAAGCATAAACCGTAAAATGCGCTGATT
Organism: Vibrio sp. IB15; assembly: GCF_016406055.1. Taxonomy (NCBI): domain Bacteria; kingdom Pseudomonadati; phylum Pseudomonadota; class Gammaproteobacteria; order Vibrionales; family Vibrionaceae; genus Vibrio; species Vibrio sp. IB15. Next base: position 64,475 of record NZ_JAEFCE010000021.1, on the reverse strand, counting down.
AATGGCATTCTTACTAAGTCATGCAGAGCAAGCGACAACCAATGAAAGGGTGCGGAAATACTGATTTGGTTGCAAGGAATGGTGCGAGCGTAATCCTTATCGTTGACCTTGTGTTTTTTATCGTTCAGTTCGGATGGGTGCGCGGTACGAGGCATAGATCCCCCTAGTTAAATAACGTCCTAGTTATAATTCCATAAGGCTCATCGATGTGGCTTGTGTGAGAGTTATGGTGTTGAGCTAAATTGCTCTTTGTCATCCCAGTTTTTGTTCTAGCGTGCATTTAACGAGCGTTATCAGACTGAATTAATTTAAGTTAAATGTGAGCTTGATCGCCTAGGAGTTACCTTAACTATTGTCAGTAGTGTTAGAAAACACAAATTATCAGCGGCTTTTTATACTTAGTGGTTAACGGTAAAGAAGGGCGTTAGAGAAAGAAGTAGCTAGTGAAGGTTCGGTAAGTACATAAAAATAAAGCCCTTACTTAGCAGTAAGGGCTTTAAAGAAACAAATCGCAGTGGCTAAATTATTTTAGGCCAGCGAAGTCCGCAAGGATTGCTGCTTTGTCAGTCGCTTCCCAAGGGAACTCTTCACGACCGAAGTGACCGTATGCTGCAGTCTGCTTGTAGATAGGCTGCAGAAGGTTCAGCATCTCTTGAAGACCGTATGGACGTAGGTCGAAGTTTTGACGAACTGCTTCAATGATGATTTCGTGCGCTACTTTCTCAGTACCGAACGTTTCAACCATGATTGATGTTGGATCTGCAACACCAATAGCGTAAGACAGTTGAATCTCACAACGGTCAGCCATACCAGCTGCAACGATGTTTTTCGCAACGTAACGAGCTGCGTAAGCTGCAGAACGGTCAACCTTTGATGGATCTTTACCAGAGAATGCACCGCCACCGTGACGAGCTGCGCCGCCGTAGGTATCAACGATGATCTTACGGCCAGTTAGACCACAGTCACCCATTGGGCCACCGATTACGAAACGGCCTGTTGGGTTGATGAAGAAGTTAGTGTCTTTGTTGATCCACTCTGAAGGAAGTACTGGCTTGATGATCTCTTCCATTACCGCTTCACGTAGGTCAGGTGTTGTTACTGAATCACAGTGTTGAGTAGAAAGAACAACAGCATCGATACCAACGATCTTACCTTGGTCGTACTGGAAAGTAACCTGAGATTTCGCATCTGGGCGAAGGAAGTCTAGCTTGCCGCTCTTACGTACTTCAGCTTGTTTCTTAACAAGAAGGTGAGAGTAAGTGATTGGAGCTGGCATTAGGATTTCAGTTTCGTTAGTCGCGTAACCAAACATGATGCCTTGGTCGCCTGCGCCTTGCTCTTTCGGGTCTGCTTTATCAACACCTTGGTTGATGTCTGGAGACTGCTTACCAATTGTGTTTAGAACGGCACAAGAGTCAGCGTCAAAGCCCATATCAGAGTGAACGTAACCAATTTCACGAACTGTTTCACGAGTGATCTCTTCGATATCAACCCATGCAGAAGTTGTTACTTCACCGCCAACCATAACCATGCCGGTTTTTACGTAAGTCTCACAAGCAACACGTGCTTTTGGATCTTGTTCTAAGATGGCATCAAGAACAGCATCAGAGATTTGGTCTGCAATTTTATCTGGATGACCTTCTGAAACAGATTCAGAAGTGAATAGGTGCTTAGCCATGAGAGCTCCACTTTTAGTTTTTGGTGTAAATAGTTCATGGCGTCGCAAGCTAGGAAGCGCCGCCATTAAATACAGTATATTTTGTAGGTGTTTCTACATCTAGACGTCTATTCTAAATTCCAGCGGTCGAATTACAAGCTCTTTTTTATGATATGCCATAACTAAACGTTTGCGTGTTGGTTGAGATAAGCGGCTGACAAGTGATGTAAATGTTCGAAAATTGCGAAAAATGACCGTTAAAATGCCAGTAAAACGTTTGCAGTCGCAATAGTCGTTTGAGAGAATACCCGCGCTAATTAAAATGAAAACATTAGCACTATCTCTTTTTTAAATCGCTTATGTATCCAGGAGCAGACATGCCTTCTCGTAAAGATCTAGCCAATGCAATCCGCGCACTTAGCATGGACGGTGTTCAACAAGCAAATTCAGGCCACCCAGGCGCACCTATGGGTATGGCTGACATCGCTGAAGTTCTTTGGCGTGGCCACTTGAACCACAACCCAGCAAACCCAGAGTGGGCTGACCGCGACCGTTTTATCCTGTCTAACGGCCATGGTTCAATGTTGATTTACTCTCTGCTTCACCTTGCAGGCTACGAGCTTTCAATTGAAGATCTGAAAAACTTCCGTCAACTGCACTCTAAGACTCCTGGTCACCCAGAGTACGGTTACGCTCCTGGTATCGAGACAACGACGGGTCCTCTAGGTCAAGGCATCACTAACGCTGTTGGTATGGCAATGGCAGAGAAAGCACTGGCTGCACAGTTCAACAAAGAAGGTCACGACATCGTAGACCACTACACTTATGCATTCATGGGTGATGGCTGTCTGATGGAAGGTATCTCTCACGAAGCATGTTCACTAGCTGGTACGCTAGGTCTTGGTAAGCTGGTTGCTTTCTGGGATGACAACGGTATCTCTATCGATGGTGAAGTGGAAGGTTGGTTCTCTGACGATACTCCTAAGCGTTTTGAAGCATACGGCTGGCACGTAATTCCAGCAGTAGACGGTCACGATCCTGAAGCAATCAATGCAGCTATCGAAGCAGCTAAAGCAGACCCTCGTCCAACGCTTATCTGTACTAAAACTATCATCGGTTTTGGTTCTCCAAACAAAGCAGGTACGCACGACTGTCACGGTGCTCCACTAGGCGCTGATGAAATCACAGCAACTAAAGCAGCATTGGGTTGGGAACACGGTCCTTTCGAAATCCCAGCTGATATCGCAGCTGAGTGGAATGCGAAAGAAGCAGGCGCAGCGAAAGAAGCAGCGTGGAATGCTAAGTTTGACGCATACGCAGCGGCTTACCCAGAGCTAGCAGCAGAATTCAAACGTCGTACTAACGGTGAACTTCCAGCACAGTGGGAAGAGAAAGCAAACGCAATCATTGCTGATCTTCAAGCTAACCCTGCAAACATTGCTTCACGTAAAGCATCTCAAAATGCTCTAGAAGCGTTTGGTCAAATGCTTCCAGAATTCATGGGCGGCTCTGCTGACCTAGCGCCTTCGAACCTAACTATGTGGTCCGGCTCTAAGTCTCTAGAAGCAAATGACTTCTCTGGTAACTACATCCACTACGGTGTACGTGAATTCGGTATGACGGCGATCATGAACGGTATCGCTCTGCACGGTGGTTTCGTACCATACGGCGCGACATTCCTAATGTTCATGGAATACGCTCGTAACGCAATGCGTATGGCTGCTCTGATGAAAGTTCAGAACATCCAAGTTTACACGCATGACTCTATTGGTCTTGGCGAAGATGGCCCAACTCACCAACCAGTTGAGCAAATGGCTTCTCTACGTCTGACTCCAAACATGAGCACATGGCGTCCATGTGACCAAGTTGAGTCTGCAGTCGCTTGGAAACTGGCTATCGAACGTAAAGACGGTCCAACGTCTCTAATCTTCTCTCGTCAAAACCTTGCGCAGCAAGAGCGTAGCGAAGAGCAAGTAGCTAACATCGTGAAGGGTGGTTACATCCTGAAAGATTGTGAAGGTAAGCCAGAGCTGATCCTTATCGCTACAGGTTCTGAAGTTGAGCTAGCGGTTAACGCTGCAGCTGAACTAACAGCTGAAGGTAAGAAGGTACGTGTAGTATCTATGCCTGCAACTGACGCATTCGACAAGCAAGACGCTGAGTACCGTGAATCTGTACTTCCATCTGACGTAACAGCTCGTATTGCTGTAGAAGCTGGCATCGCTGACTTCTGGTACAAGTATGTTGGTTTTGGTGGCAAGATCATCGGTATGACAACGTTTGGCGAATCTGCACCTGCAGGTGAGCTATTCAAGATGTTCGGTTTCACTACTGAAAACGTAGTAAACACAGCAAAAGAGCTTCTTGCTTAATCATTACTTGTTAACAAGCAATGAAAGAAAAACCGAGCTATCAGGCTCGGTTTTTTTAGTAATATACAAATTTTAGGCTATTCGAATTCATTACCCCAATTGTCCAGCTCTTTAGTGCCACATACTTTACATGTCACGTACCTATCCATGTTGTAGTAGTGGCCGCCATTGATAATTGAGTTAGCAAAAAGCTTAATTCTACCGAGTAAACTTTTGTCGGTATCATAACTGCTTGTCTGGCGAACAAGAATTTCACTATGTGGTGTGTCTTTATTGCATGTCTTGCAAAAATGAGTCGCTGGGTATCCAGATATAACCTTTTCCTTTGGTTGAGAAAACTGGGTTAGAAACAGCCGTAGAACTAGGTAAGACTCATCACCTCAATAACTACATTAATCAAAAATGATAATCAATGCTAATAGATTGCTTTTGTCTAGTTAGACAACTCAACTAATGCCTTTTGGGTAGGATTCAGTTATTATCTGTTGCACGAAATTTTGGTTAGATGTACGGAACTATGCTAAAAGTCGCGATAAACGGATTTGGACGAATAGGGCGTAACGTATTACGCGCTGTTTACGAAAGTGGCAAAAGCCAACAAATCAAAGTAGTAGCTGTCAATGAGCTTGCTCAGCCTGACGCTATGGCTCACCTATTACAGTACGATACCAGCCACGGTCGCTTCGGTAAGAAGATCTCCAACGACCAAGAGCACATCTATGTCCATCATGGCATCGGTGTGGAAGATAAAGGTGAGTTCGATACGATTCGTATTTTACATCTTGCTGATATCGAGTTGCTGCCTTGGCGTGACCTCGAAGTGGACATCGTTCTTGATTGTACTGGTGTTTACGGCTGCCGTGCAGACGGCCTTGCACACATTGCGGCTGGCGCGAAAAAGGTACTGTTCTCACATCCGGGAGCTAATGACCTAGACAACACCATTATCTACGGCGTGAATCACGATACTATCGAAGCCGACCACAGAGTCGTTTCTAACGGTTCATGTACCACCAACTGTATCGTTCCTATCATTAAGGTTCTTGATGAAGCCTTTGGCATCGAATCAGGCACCATAACGACCATTCACTCTTCAATGAATGATCAGCAAGTTATTGATGCTTACCACAGCGACCTTCGCCGTACTCGTGCAGCAAGCCAATCCATTATTCCTGTCGATACCAAACTGCATAAAGGTATTGAAAGAATTTTCCCGAAATTTTCTAACAAGTTCGAAGCAATATCTGTGCGTGTACCGACGGTAAACGTAACAGCGATGGATTTAAGTGTCACAATTAATACGAATGTGAAAGTTAATGACGTAAATCAAACCATTGTTAACGCATCTCAGTGTACATTACACAACATCGTTGACTATACTGAAGCGCCGCTCGTATCCATTGACTTTAATCATGATCCCCATAGCGCGATTGTTGATGGTTCACAAACTCGAGTGAGCAATGGCCACTTAGTGAAAATGCTAGTGTGGTGTGATAATGAATGGGGCTTTGCGAACCGAATGCTGGATACGGTTCTTGCAATGCAAGCTTCAGAAGGCAAGAAGTAAGACCTAGAAGCAAATGTGCGGATTATTTATTTTTTAGCTTGAAATAAATGCGAAGTGTCCACATATTATGAGTAGCTAAAGTATTACCAGTTGAATAATTTATAGGCTTAGCAGGGTTGCTGAGTTTCCAAAACTTTATTTTTATTTAAATTTGAGAGGACAAATCATGTCTGTGATCAAGATGACTGACCTGGAACTTGCAGGTAAACGCGTATTTATCCGTGCTGACCTAAACGTACCAGTAAAAGACGGTAAAGTAACTTCAGATGCACGTATCCTAGCATCTCTACCAACTATCAAGCTTTGCCTAGAAGCTGGTGCAAAAGTAATGGTTACTTCTCACCTTGGTCGTCCTACTGAAGGCGAATACAACGAAGAGTTCTCTCTAGCTCCTGTAGTTAACTACCTAAACGACGCACTAGATTGCGAAGTTAAACTGGCTAAAGACTACCTAAACGGCCTAGAGCTAAACGCTGGTGAGCTTGTTGTTCTAGAAAACGTTCGCTTCAACAAAGGCGAGAAGAAGAACGAAGAAGAGCTATCTAAAGCATACGCATCTCTATGTGACATCTTCGTAATGGATGCATTCGGTACGGCTCACCGTGCACAAGCATCTACTCACGGTGTTGGTACTCACGCTCCTGTAGCATGTGCTGGTCCTCTTCTTGCTGCTGAACTTGAAGCACTAGGTAAAGCAATGGACAACCCAGAGCGTCCACTAGTTGCTATCGTTGGTGGTTCTAAAGTTTCTACTAAACTGACTGTTCTTGAGTCTCTATCTAAAGTTGCAGACCAACTTGTTGTTGGTGGTGGTATCGCAAACACCTTCATCGCTGCTGAAGGCCACAACGTAGGTAAGTCTCTATACGAAGCAGACCTAGTTGACACTGCTAAGAAGCTGATGAAAGAGTGTGCTATCCCAGTAGCGACTGACGTTGCATGTGCTAAAGCATTCGACGAGAACGCAGAAGCTGAAATCAAACACGTATCTGAAGTTGCAGACGACGACATGATCTTCGACCTAGGTCCTGATTCAACTGCAGCTCTAGCTGAAATCATCGGCAACGCAAAAACTATCCTTTGGAACGGCCCTGTAGGCGTATTCGAATTCAAGAACTTCGAAGCGGGTACTGCTGGTATTTCTAAAGCAATCGCTGAGTCTGCAGGTTTCTCTGTAGCAGGTGGTGGTGACACGCTAGCAGCTATCGACAAGTTCGGTATCAAAGCTGACGTTTCTTACATCTCTACTGGCGGCGGCGCTTTCCTTGAGTTCGTTGAAGGTAAAGTACTTCCTGCAGTAGCAATGCTTGAAGAGCGTGCTAAAGCATAATTGATTTAGAAAGGCGAGATGCGAATCTCGCCTTTTAACGTTTGCTGCATATCACACTTTTTTGCTAGAATGGCATAAGTTGTGAGCAAACGATTGCAAGTTTTTAAACTTAAGTTTTTTAATCTTAAAACGATAGAATAAATAGGACTATTTCCATGTCTAAGATCTTCGATTTTGTAAAACCTGGTGTGATTTCTGGCGATGACGTACAGAAAGTATTTGAAGTAGCAAAAGAAAACAAATTTGCTCTTCCTGCTGTAAACGTTGTTGGTACTGACTCTGTAAACGCAGTACTAGAAGCGGCTGCTAAAGTTAAATCTCCAGTAGTTGTTCAGTTCTCTAACGGTGGCGCTGCATTCTTCGCAGGTAAAGGCGTTAAACTTGAAGGTCAAGGTGCACAAATCCTTGGTGCTGTAGCTGGTGCTAAATACGTACACGCTGTAGCTGAAGCTTACGGTGTTCCAGTTATTCTACACACTGACCACGCTGCTAAGAAACTACTTCCATGGATCGACGGTCTACTGGACGCTGGTGAAGAGTTCTTCGCTCAAACTGGTAAGCCTCTATTCTCTTCTCACATGCTAGACCTTTCTGAAGAGTCTCTAGAAGAGAACATCGAAACATGTGCTAAGTACCTAGAGCGCATGGCTAAAATGAACATGACAATCGAGATCGAACTTGGTTGTACTGGTGGTGAAGAAGACGGCGTTGATAACTCTGATATGGATGCATCTGAGCTTTACACTTCTCCAGAAGATGTTGCTTACGCATACGAGAAACTAAGCGCTGTTAGCCCACGTTTCACTATCGCAGCATCTTTCGGTAACGTACATGGTGTGTACAAGCCAGGTAACGTTGTTCTAACTCCAACTATCCTACGTGACTCTCAAGCATACTGTGCAGAGAAGTTTGGTATCGCACCTAACGCTCTAAACTTCGTATTCCACGGTGGTTCTGGTTCTACTGAAGCAGAAATCCAAGAGTCTATTGGCTACGGTGTTATCAAAATGAACATCGATACTGATACTCAGTGGGCGACATGGGATGGTATCCGTGCATACGAAGCGGAAAACCGTGACTACCTACAAGGTCAAATCGGCAACCCAACTGGTGAAGATGCACCAAACAAGAAGTACTACGATCCACGCGTATGGCTACGTGCTGGTCAAGCTTCTATGGTTACTCGTCTTGAGAAAGCATTTGCTGACCTTAACGCTGTAGACGTACTATAATTCTTTGAATTAAGTACTCTTTAGTTCCAAAACCCGCAGATTGAGCGGGTTTTTTTATATCTGATAAAAAGTTGTATTATTTATGTGAAAAACCTAGCGTGTGGTGAATAAGTTTCCTAGGATTGAGTTAACGGTATTTGTATTTATGCGTAAGTTTCCTTTATTCAAAGGCTTACATGAGTATGACTTTGCAATCTTTTAAAGACAGGATATCGTGCCGGAAAACGGAGTGTAGACACTCTGTTTCGTAAAACAGACTTAGCAAATTTTTCGTTAGCCTTCTGGTTTGGTCAAATAAAGTTAGCAAAGCCTATTCGACTGAAAAATTTGGTTTAAGGCAGTTTAGCTCATAGCGTATAACATAGAGGATGCACATTATGGCTGAGAGTTCTACAACGATTGAGACCCCGCTTGTAGATGGTCTTTCAAATGCAGAACAGTGGTTAACGGATAACTCAGATTTGTTTATTCAGTACGGGGTAAACATTATATCTGCATTGGTTATTCTGTTTATTGGTAACCTAATCGTAAAAGCTGTAGCAAACAGCGTGGCTAAGGTTCTTCAGAAGAAGAATATGGACCGAGCGGTTGTTGAGTTCATTCATGGCTTAGTCCGTTATTTGTTGTTTGTTATTGTTTTGATTGCAGCTCTTGGTCGTCTTGGCGTTCAGACTGCATCTGTGGTGGCGGTAATAGGTGCCGCTGGTTTAGCGGTTGGTCTTGCACTGCAAGGTGCACTATCGAACTTTGCAGCAGGTGTGCTTATCGTTGCATTCCGTCCATTCAAGTCTGGCGACTATGTGGAAATTGGCGGTGTGGCAGGCTCAGTTGATTCAATTCAGATCTTCCAAACGGTTTTAACAACACCTGATAATAAAATGGTTGTGGTACCAAACGGCAGCGTTATCGGTGGCTCAATCACTAACTATTCTCGCCATGATACGCGTCGTATCGACCTAATGATTGGTGTCTCTTACGGCGCAGATCTACAAAAGACCAAAGAGCTTTTGACTAAGATCTGTGAAGCTGATGAGCGTATACTTAAAGAACCAGGTGTTTTAGTTGGTGTACACACGCTAGCAGACTCTTCAGTTAACTTCGTGGTTCGCCCATGGGTTAGCACTGCTGAGTACTGGAATGTTTACTTCGACTTAATGCAAGCAATCAAAGAAGGCTTGGATAAAGAAGGTATCGAAATCCCATTCCCACAAATGGATGTTCACATGAACAAAGTTGAGGGCTAATAAAGCTTCGACAAATTGAATAAAAGGCGGATAACTTAGGTTATCCGCCTTTTTTGTTGTCTTCAATATCATTCCTTTTACTCGTTAGTTGTTGTTACTGCTTAGCTTCTTTTCTTTGTATATCCCTATTTCGTGTTCTACTCGACGTCGGCCACAACGATGTTTTTAACATCGCATATAAGGGCTTTCTTACTTCTTGTCCTCCCAAAATAGCCAATAAACATAAACCGCCAGGAATCAGAATCATCATCAGTAGCGGTCGAAGTAGGTAAGAGAAGCAAAAGATCGTGGGCAGAAAAATCAGCACTTGTCCCAGTCGGTTTAATATATTCATCATGTCCGTATCTCCAAAGTTAAATTGAGCGCGCTCATTTTTATAATTGAGCGTGCTCAATTTGTCAAGTTAGAGCACTAAGAGTATGATCAAGCTTGATTAGAGAAGGATGTATTTTCGTGAGTAAGAGAGAGATAACGAAACAGAAGATCTTAGCGTCTGCTTGGGAGTTGTTTGGGGAAAATGGTTATGACAACACTACAACTCGACAGATCGCTCGCCACGCGGGTGTGGCAGATGGCACGGTGTTTAGTCATTTTGAAACCAAGCTGACTATTCTTCGAGAAGGAATGCTATCGCAGTTGGAAAAGATTGGTCAGGAGGTGTTAGCGGCTGAGCAAGATAAACGTGCTGTGGATATCGGTATCTCGCTAATTGGACACTACTACAGCTATTATTTTGATAATGTTGAGTTAAGTCGAGCGTTACTCAAAGAGGTCATTTGGGATCTAGACTATTACCGCACCTTTGATCAGGCACTCTTTCAGACTGTTAATGTCGATGCATCTATTTCTGAAAAAATGCCATTGATTATGGATAGCTATTTCATGACCTTGATAAATCACTTGAGCCAACCGGAACCAAGCCTTGAAGCTGCGCTGAGTGAATTTAACAGTAAAATTCGAGTCATTCTAGCGTAACTCATTATATTAATGAGTTACTGATGTCATCTTTGGCTTGGTCGGCAGTCTTTGTTCTTTAATTGCTTACCAGTATTGCTCAACCAGTCCATTGGTAAGCACAGCAGCAATTGCGAACATCATAGTTGCTACAGCGATATCAATGCCTTTCTTAACATTCGGTTTAGATAGCGTTGGGCCTAGCTTTGCCGCGCCCAGTGACAAAGAGTAAAACCAAACAAATGAAGCCAAGATGGTTCCCATAGCAAAAGCAATTCTGTCGTTACCTTCAAACTGCCCGCCAATCGACCCAAGAATCACCACCGTATCTAAGTAGAGATGTGGGTTTAACACAGTAACCGCCAATGCGCCCAAAATAACGGTGCGCTTACCACGAGCCAGTATATCTCCTTTTGACTCCTCGCTTGAGGGCGCTTTAAAGGCACTGCGTAGTGATAACAAACCATACACGGTTAGAAAAGCGATGCCGCCTAACGTGACCGAGGTGAGTAGCAATTCATTTTGCGACAAGATAGCGCCACCACCAAAGATGCCTAACGAGATAAATAGGGTGTCGAGCAAGCTACAAATCGTTGCTGTGGTTAAATGGTGATTGCGCTTTATCCCTTGATTCAGGACGTACGCATTTTGTGCGCCAATAGGGATAATCATGCTTGCCCCTAGACCAAAACCTTGTAATAAAACCCAAAAACTCATTTTAACCTCCCATTAAATTAACGACATACGCTGGTGATAAAGGGAAGATACTCCGCTCCTTATGATAAGTATAATTAATGATTTTAATCTATTATTAGAGTTGCTAATGTGGTGTAAATTCTGATTAAAAAGGAAGCAAAGCAATGCGTGGTTTGGATTATAAATGGATAGAAGCGCTGGATGCTGTGGTTAAACAACGCAGTTTTGAAAGGGCGGCAGAGCAGTTATATATCTCTCAATCTGCGGTGTCACAGCGCATTAAACAGCTAGAAAAGTGGCTCGCTCAACCTGCTTTGGTAAGGGAAAACCCACCTAGACCAACCCCGGCTGGTAAAAAGTTACTAGGCTTATATCGTCGAGTCCGTTTGTTGGAGCATGAACTCGTTCCCGAGCTGATGAATGAAGATGGGAATCAGCCTCTATCAATATCCATTGCGACCAACGCGGATAGCTTAGCCACTTGGTTACTGCCTGCTTTGTCGGATGTGATGAAGTCGCGCCAAGTGGAATTGAATCTTGCTATTCATGGCGAATCGAGAACCATAGAGAAAATCAAAAGTGGTGAAGTGGCAGGTGCTATTAGTTTGGAGTCTCAAGCGATTCCTGGCTGTAGTGCCGACTACCTTGGTCGCATGGATTATGTGTGTGTGGCGAGCCCTGACTTTCATCAACGTTATTTTTCTGAAGGGGTTAATTACACCACATTGAGAAAAGCCCCAGCAGTGTCTTATGATCAATATGACGACCTACATAAGAAGTTTTTGCATGATCATTTTAATGTGCCTAGAGACAGCGTGATCAATCACACGGTCGGTAGCTCAGAAGCATTTGTACGTTTGGCATTGTCGGGCGTTGCCTACTGTTTGATTCCGAGGTTACAGATCATCGAGGAGCTAGAATCGGGCTCGTTGATTGATATTACCCCCGGTTTTTTATTGTCTTATCGGATTTATTGGCACCATTGGCAGCTTGAAAGTGGGGTACTTAAAGAGATCTCGCAAGCGATCTTGAGTTTTGCTCACGAACATCTACCACAGTAAGTTGGCGGTTTTTTCAGCGTCAAAGTTCTGTTAGAAGTGTTGCGTCTGGATTGGATAAGCGACAAATTACTCTATGATGAAAAGACATTTGTTTAGCATAGGTCTCCCCCCATGAAGTTTGTACCAAAGATGTTAGCAACCTCTCTTGCCCTTACTGCTGCGTTGAGCGCTGTGAGCTTTTCTGCATTGGCTAACTCGCCATCTTTTCCGCATATTTCTACCACCGGTTATGGCGAAGTAATCGCGACGCCCGATATGGCGACGTTTTCGGTCAGAGTTGTAGAGTCAACGATGACGGCAGAACAAGCAAAAATCACCGTTGATAAAGTGGTAACCGGTTTTCTTAACAAGCTGCACCAAGCTGGTGTTGATGAGGCGAGTGTACACAGCTCTAACCTGTACCTAGCACCTCAATATCACTACCCGAAAGACGGCAAGCCAGAGTTGGTCGGTTACCGAGCTTCACGTAATGTGACGGTCGAAGTGAAGGAGCTATCGAATCTCAATGAGTATATGGATATTGCTATTGCTCAAGGGATTAACCAGATCGATAACATCCAATTGCAAGTGCGTGACCAAGCGAAATACCAAGAAAAAGCGCGTTTAGAAGCCATCAAAGACGCAAGAGCGAAAGCGAAATCATTAGCGACGGGTTTTGAGCGTGAGCTTGGTGACGTTTGGCGTGTGGATTACAACGCACAGTCTTCTCAGCCGGTATTAATGCGTTCTATGGCAATGGATGCGAGAACGGAGTCGAACTCTTATGAAGACTCAACGATCACTATTCGTGATCGTGTGAATGTGATCTATCAGCTTGAAGAGTAATTAGATCATCATGATCTAATTGCCTATCATAGGCCAAATACTAAAAAGGCTCTCACAATGAGAGCCTTTTTGTTTTTCTAATACCGAATTCGATGATTAGTGAAGTAGACGAGCACGGATAGTGCCTTCGATCTCTTTCAGTTTCAGCAGTGCTTCTTCAGACCGGTCTGCCTCAACATCGATCACTACGTAACCCATATCAGCGGCTGTCTGTAGGTACTGACCCGCGATGTTGATGCCTTCTTCTGCGAAGATGGTGTTGATTTGAGTCAGAATGCCTGGACGGTTCTGGTGAATGTGCAATAGGCGAGATGTGCCCGTATGCAATGGTAGCGATACCTCTGGGAAGTTAACACTTGATAGCGTTGAACCGTTATCAGAGTATTTTGCCAGTTTACCTGCCACTTCTACACCGATGTTCTCTTGGGCTTCTTGAGTAGAGCCACCTACGTGAGGTGTAAGAATCACGTTATCGAACTGCATCAATGGAGACTCAAATGGGTCAGCATTGGTTTTTGGTTCGGTTGGGAATACATCGATAGCTGCACCAGCAAGGTGACCAGAATCTAGTGCACCACACAGAGCAGGGATATCGACTACAGTGCCACGCGCTGCATTGATAAAGATAGAGCCTGGCTTCATACGCTCGAACTCTTCTTTACCCATCATGTTCTTGGTTTCGTTAGTTTCTGGAACGTGCAAAGAGATCACATCACACTTGTTCAACAGTTCTGTCATGGTGTGAACTTGCGTTGCGTTACCTAAAGACAGCTTGTTTTCAATATCGTAGAAGTAAACACGCATACCAAGGTTTTCTGCAATAATACCAAGCTGAGTACCAATGTGACCGTAACCGATAATACCTAAACGCTTACCACGAGCTTCGTAAGAGTTGTCTGCACTCTTTTTCCAGATGCCACGGTGCGCAAGAGCGTTCTTTTCTGGGATGCCACGCAGTAGTAGTAGAACCTGACCAAGAACCAGTTCCGCAACGCTTCGCGTATTTGAGAATGGTGCGTTGAAGACAGGTACGCCACGCTTTGCAGCCGCTTCAAGGTTTACTTGGTTAGTACCGATACAGAAACAACCGATAGCAACCAATTTTTCAGCAGCATCAATCACTTCTTGGGAAAGGTTTGTGCGAGAACGAATACCGATGAAGTGAGCATCTTTAACTGCTTCAAGTAGTTCATCTTCAGGTAGTGAGCCTTTGTGGTACTCAATATTTGTGTAACCAGCGGCTTGAAGTACTTCTACTGAAGAAGGGTGAAGACCTTCTAGAAGTAGAATTTTTATTTTTTCTTTTTCCAGTGAAACTTTGGCCATTGTTCTCGTCCTTAAAATGGAAAGGTTGGGCAAATGCGGCGCACGTGCTACAAAATGGCTGAAAGGGGAACAAACTCACCACTTTGTTAGGAGACAAACGTTTTCCCTGTGCGTCTTCTGAACAATAAAGTAACAAAAAAAAAATGTTTTGGGTAAGAAAATTACGGAATAAGACATAATTTTACAGGTGCAAAGCAAAAAAAACGGCGCCCTTGGGCACCGTATGTAATGAAGTAACAGAAAAACTCAATCTTCTATTATTTATTCTTCGATTTTTGCACCTTCAGGGGTACCTGTGATAACCACATCTGCACCACGGTGTGCGAATAGGCCAACCGTTACCACACCAGCAATACCATTGATGATGTCTTCTAGCTGTTTCGGGTTTTCAATAGCCATGCCGTAAACATCTAGGATCACGTTGCCGTTATCCGTTGTACAACCTTCACGGTAAACCGGGTCACCACCAAGCTTAACTAGCTCACGCGCAACGTATGAACGCGCCATTGGGATAACTTCTACCGGTAGAGGGAATTTACCCAGTACATCAACAGCTTTCGTGCCATCAACAATACATACAAATTTATCAGAGATAGCCGCTACGATTTTTTCACGAGTTAGAGCTGCACCGCCGCCCTTGATCATGTCGCGAGTTGGGTTGATCTCGTCTGCGCCATCAACATAGATGTCTAGCTTAGCAACATCATTACACTCATACACTTTGATCTCTAGCTCTTCTAGGCGTTGCGTTGAAGCAACAGAGCTTGAAACTGCACCTTTGATTTTGTCTTTCATTGTGCCCAGTGCGTCGATGAAGTGATTTACTGTAGAGCCAGTACCAACACCTACAATGCTGCCTTCTTCAACATATTTAAGTGCTGCCCAACCAGCTGCTTTTTTCATTTCATCTTGAGTCATGCCATTCTCCTGAATAAGATCTTGCGCTTTGAATTAGTCGTTCGCGTATTGAAGTTAACGTTTGTATATCAAGGTTAACGTTTGCGGCGGGATTATAGCGCTTTAATGGTTACTTTCCCATTGCCAAGTTTTACTCGGAGTCACGATTTTAGGTAAGGGAATGTCCCATTTCTCAATCGGTAGAGTATCGACATGTTGGCAATCGTGAGCCAAACCAATTGGAGTTGCACCTTCGCCGGTCGCAAACCACTTCGCTAGGGTGCGATCGTAATATCCGCCGCCCATACCTAAGCGGTGACCATGAGAGTCAAACCCTACAAGGGGCGTCAGGATGAGGTCGAGTTGCTGACAAGGTTTCACCAACGTTTGATTAAGCTGGGGTTCTACAATGCCGTACTTATTTAAAACAGTGGGTGTGATTGGAGAGTAGTGCAGAAACAACAGGTGTCCGTCAGAGAACGGGTGTAATACTGGTAAATAAGTTTGCTTACCTTGCGACCATAACCACTCGATTAAAGGTTGGGTATCAAGTTCACCATCGATCGAGATATAAAGTGCGATATGTTGAGCAGACTGAATGTCATCGAGTTGAGCGCACTGCTTAACTAAGTCTAAACCGGATTGAGCTTGCTGTTCGTTAGATAGGGAGTTGCGTTTAATGCGGATCTGTTTGCGAAATTCGCTGCGTGTGAGCGTCTTCATAAGAAGGGATACCCCAAAGTGCCGTTGAGAATAGATGGCCCTTGAACCAGCGAGTTCAAGGCGGATCAGCAATGATTACCGTAGGCTTCTCGGTCGGGCCGAGCATGCTCAATAGCACTCAAGTACTAACCCTTAGGGATTGCTTATCGGCTCGGGGACGTGAATCCTCTGACAAACACTCCAGGGTAAATTTTGTGTACGCTATTGCTGTCCGTGCTTAACCTTACTGAGAACATCTGAAAGTGATGTTGTGAGCTGTTCCATTCGCTCGGTCAGTGCGTTTTGTTCGTCATTTGCTTCAAACTTCTTGGTTTGTAATTCATAACAAATGTTCAGAGCTGCGATAGTCAGCAGCTTCACTTCATTGGTTACCTTAGTACGTTCAGCCATCTCTTTCAATCGATTATCAAGATCGGCCGCCGCTGCAATCAATGACTCTTCTTGCCCTGGTGGACAATTCACTCGAGTCAGTTTTCCTAATATTTCAACGTCTACCGCTTGATTACTCATGATGGATGAACTCTTTAACGCGCTATTTTAAGGCTGTTGCTCTTCGTTATTTTCTTGAAACAAAAAGTGCAAGTACCGATGAGGAAGCAATCTCCTCTGAGGGAGAAACTATAGGTAAACCGCTATTAAGATTCAAGCTTTTCAGAGTGACTGTTTGTAAATGAGAGCTTGAGCACACAGTAATTCAGCAAATTGAACAATTGGTAGTCAGTCATTCTTCAATTGCTAGGGATCGATGCTTACCAGAATTGGGGTGAAGTGGTACGATTATACTATCGATATAAAGAATAACTGAGCGAGCTATCTGATGAGCGAAACTACTTTACCTGATTACCTAACGGTTGCGACTGAACTTCAATCGGCAAGTCTAGCCGTAACCCCTGCTGAGATGCACGGTTTATTAACGGGTATGTTAAGCGGAGGCTTAAGCCTTGCAGATAAAAGCTGGCAGCCACTGATCTTTGATTACACCAATGAAGGCATGGGTTGGCCAGACCGCGCGTTAACCTTAGCAGAAGCAACCCTGAAGGTAACTACTAACGAGATCACAGGCTCAGGCATGGAATTGTCTATGTTGTTACCTGACGAAGACGCAAGTGCAAGCCTGTTTGATTTGGCGGATGGTGTGTCTGACTGGATCAACCACTTTATTTCTGGTTTAGGGTTAGTAGGCGCTCAGTTAAACAAAGCATCGGAAGGCACTAAAGAAGCACTGGCTGATCTTGAAGAGATGGCAAAGCTAGGCATTGATGAAGATGATGATCTAGAAGAACAAGCACAACTTCTAGAGCACGTTATTGAGCACGTAAAAGCGTGTGCATTAACCATTCATGCTGAGTTCGGTGCACGCCCATCTGAAGATGCGGCGCCAACCATTCACTAATCGTTTTTCGGTTTGAGGTTATGATGGCTCAGTATGATGTTGTAATTGCTGGTGGTGCGATGGCAGGGGCAACCTTAGCCCTAGCTTTGAATCACCTAAGCCAAGGTTCACTGTCGATTGCGGTAGTGGAGCCTTATCAGGTTGATCATCAAGCTCACCCTGGATTTGATTCTCGTTCGATCGCTTTGTCTTATGGCACAGTGCAGATCCTTGATTCGTTGCAGTTGTGGCAATCGATCGCTCCTGTCGCTACCCCGATTAAAGATATTCATGTCTCGGATCGTGGGCATGCAGGGATGACTGATATTTACAGCGAAGATCTTGCGGTTGATGCACTTGGTTATGTGGTCGAGTTGGCGGATGTCGGTCGAATCTATCAGCAAAAGCTGGAGTCTGAATCGAGCATCACGATGTTGTGCCCTGACTCAGTAGCGAAAATTGAGCGTAGTGATTTACTGATGACCATTGACCTTAACAGCGGGCAAACCATTACTACTAAGTTGTTGGTTGCAGCTGACGGAGCGATCTCTACCTGCTGCCAACAACTGAATATTTCGTTGAGTGAGCATGACTTTGAGCAAGTGGCTGTCATTGCCAACATTGTGGCGAGCGAGCCTCATCAAGGTCGCGCCTTTGAGCGTTTTACCCATCATGGGCCAGTTGCTTTATTACCGATGACGGACAACCGTCTATCGCTAGTGTGGTGCTTACCGCCAGAACAAGCTGATAAAGTGATGGCTTTAAACGACAGCCAGTTCCTTGAACAGCTGCAGAATGATTTTGGTTGGCGATTAGGCCGTTTAGATAAGGTGGGTAAGCGTGCGAGCTATCCTCTGATTCTTCGTCATCGTCAGCAAAATATCTCTCATCGATTTGCGATTGTCGGCAATGCCGCTCAAACTCTTCATCCGATCGCGGGTCAGGGCTTTAACCTTGGTATTCGTGATGTGGCTTCTTTAGCCGAAGAGTTGTGTACTCAGTTGGATGATGTTGGTCGATACACTGGTCTTGTTAACTTTAGAAAACGTAGAGAACAGGACAGAGGGGCGACGATTACACTGACATCGAGCCTAGTACACCTGTTCTCAAATGATTTTTTAACCGCTCGTATCGGGCGAAACCTTGGGTTAGCTGTTATGGATAACCTTCCACCACTTAAAGGTCCACTTTTGCGTCATACGCTTGGCCTAGTAGAAAGATAAGGTAGATAAATAATGATGCAAAGTGTTGATATCGCAATTGTTGGTGGAGGCATGGTTGGCTTAGCCCTTGCAGCGGCTTTGAAAGACAGTGATCTGAGAGTGGCTGTAATTGAAGGCAAGGCACCAAGCGAAGGGCTTAATGAACTGCCTGACGTACGTGTTTCTGCATTGAGCCGTTCTAGTGAAGTGATTTTGCGTAATCTAGGTGCGTGGCAGGGAATTGAGCAAAGACGTGCAGCCCCTTATCAAGCGATGGAAGTGTGGGAACAAGATAGCTTCGCTCGTATTGAATTTGACTCAACGCGTTTAGCGCAGCCTAATTTAGGTCATATTGTTGAGAATCGTGTGATTCAATTGGCGTTGCTTGAACAGGTTAAAAAGCAAGAAAACGTCAGTCTCTACATGCCAGCGACGTGCAAAACAATGGCAATTGGTGAAAGTGAAGCGTGGCTGACTTTAGATAACGGTCAAGCACTAACGGCTAAACTCGTTGTGGGTGCGGATGGAGCTAACTCTTGGGTTCGCAAGCAGCAAGATATTCCGTTAACGCATTGGGATTATGGACACAGTGCAATTGTTGCTAATGTTAAAACCGTAGAACCGCATCATAGTGTGGCTCGTCAAATATTTACGCCACAGGGGCCGTTGGCATTCTTACCAATGCAACCGAGCAACATGAGCTCGATTGTTTGGTCTACTGAGCCTAATCGTGCCGAGAAGCTCGTATCAATGTCGGATGTTGAGTTTAACAAACAGCTAACGGCTGAGTTCGATGCAAAGCTTGGCTTATGTGAAGTGGTTGGTGAGCGTTTTGCTTTCCCATTGCGTATGCGATATGCGCGTGACTTCGCAGTAGAACGCGTAGCTTTGGTGGGTGATGCAGCGCATACCATTCACCCGCTTGCAGGGCAGGGCGTTAACCTTGGTTTGTTAGATGCAGCCAGCCTAGCACAAGAGCTATTAAAGCTTTGGGCAGCAGGTGAAGACATTGGTACCAAGCGTAACTTACGTGGTTATGAGCGCTGGAGAAAAGCAGAAGCCGCGAAGATGATTGCATCGATGCAGGGCTTTAAAGACCTATTTGAAGGCGATAATCCGGCGAAGAAGCTGATTCGTGGTATCGGTATGAAGCTCGCAGGTCAATTACCTGGTGCGAAAGATGAAATCATGAAGCGAGCTTTAGGACTTGCGGGTAACCTTCCTGACTTAGCGAAGCCCCCTGTGATTCATCGATAACGTCTGAATGTACCTATGATTCGTAGAGTCATTAATACGAAAAAAGGGTTGGCAATAAGCCAACCCTTTTTGTTTGGAATCTTCTAGATAATCAGATTATGCGTAAGCACAGCGCAGCTTCATAATTTCACTATTTATTTCTTTCACTGTTTGAAAGTGGCGTTGCTCTGCTCGATCTGGCAGGACTAACTTGCCGTTATCAAACTCAAATTTCCCTACGCCGTAAATGTAGATTCGTCCTTTGAAAAGTCGACTTACATGTTTAGCAATCATACTCGGTGTATAGCGCTTAAACAGTCTCATTCTTAATTATCCTTATATTTACCCAGCCTGCACATTATAGAAAAACTCCGGAAAAATAATTGTGATAAGCATGGAGTAATATGCAGTAGCGTTGACGTTAATTAGATATTTGTGCTGTTCTAAGCACTTTCTACAGTAAATATCTATTTTTACGTGAGCTCCTCCCCAAAATAATACTGAGTAGTGAACTGCCGTGAACTTTCCTATTCGGTATTAAGCAGTGTTAATGTGACAAGTATAAGAATAGGCGGGATTTTTTTGTTTGTGTAATCAAATTGTAAAATTAAGACAAAAAAAAGCCCGTCTAAAACGGGCGAATAGTCACAGATGCATTACACAAAAGTGGATACTGATGTTACTCAGTGGATTCACTTGTACTGATTTGCCTAGGGGCTAGTCAGTAAATCCACAATAACGCAGTTTTTTACTTGTGACTACTTATGCTTTAATTTTGATTAAATATTTAACTTTAATCTATTTATCTTATGACGAACTTCACAATAAATATGTATCTAGTGAAAACTGGAATGTGACTTTGCGATCAGTTACTGCTTTGATCTGATCATCGGCTGATCTCTGTAATGATAGGCGCGCATAGGGCTATGAGATCATCGGGATCCAGAGCAATACCTGCCATTCGATCCCCAGAGCTGATGGTCACCGTCGAATTGTTTTGAATCGAAGGATCAAAGATGATCGGCATGTGCCTCTTTAATGCAAGAGGGCCAACACAACCTATCTTAAAACCAGTGATGGACTCTACATCGCTTAGCGGAACACAAGTCATTCGGCGGCAATTTAAAATTGAGCGCACTTTCTTTGGGTCGACCGAGCGATCACCAGCCGTACAGGCTAAGGCGTATTGATTGCCCATGTCTTTGAGTAGAATGCATTTCACCATTTGAGAGGGGTCGATGCCTCGCTCTTGTGCGGTTTCTTCGATGCTGGTGGTTGGCTTGCTTTGCAGCAGCAGGCGATAGTTTACCTGCTGCTGATCGAGCCATTGTGTAATCACTGTTTCCACGTAATTACTCGTCGTCAAGACTGTAAGGCAGTGGCAGGATATTCCAGATTTGATCAGGTTGTGCTGTCAAACGCAGTTGAACATCGTCATCCAGGTTATTCGGCAGAACCATTAGACCAATCGCTTGGTTGTCAGCAAATTGATATACGTTGATCAGTCGACCTGCACCACGCCAGTTTTCACCCACGCTACGCTCTAGCTCAATAGGGTTCTCTAGTGTTAGCACTTCCGCAGTCGGACCAGAAACAATGCGCATTTCACGTTTGTTCATGCCACGATATTTAGCGCGAGCTACTGTTTCTTGCCCCGTGTAACAGCCCTTGGTGAAGCTAATGCCACCAATCGCTTGCAGGTTAAGTGCCTGAGGGATGTGCTCATTTTGCTCTGCTTTGGTTAGGTGAGGTTGAGCATCGATAATTTCATGATACTGCCATAGCGCCTCTGAGACTTTCTCCGCAGAACTGTTAGTGACCAAAGCTTCTGCAGCTTGTTCTGTTACAAGCAGAGCCCAGCGGTTTTCTGCAACTTGAACGGCTGTACCGCCTGAAATCGCACGAACTTTACCTTGGCTCTCTGAAATTGAGTCGATGTATTGATCCGCAACTGCGCCCATCACACCGATAACCACATCGCTGGTTTGCTCAATATCAACTTTAGAGAAGACCGCGTATTTTTTGATTTCTACGAGCTCAACTTCAATCGCAGACTTAGGCTGCATAAGCGCATAACCACCGTTGTGGTGGAATAGGCGGAAGATACTCCATACCTTTCCTTTTGCATCACAGTGGGCGCCTAATGTGGATTCATCATTAGGAAGAGTCACGACGTCGCACGTTACTTGACCTTGTAGGTACGATTTTTTGTCGTCGCCTACCATGGTAATTGCACTCCAGTCTGACACATGTGTCATCATCAGTTCTGGAAGCGAATCATTTTGCGTATGAGCGTGCGGCTGAAAGGTGTTTTTCCAATCCATTTTATCTTTCCTAAGAATTTTATTTGGCTCTATGATAATCCTGTTCTGTTTCTTTGTCAGCCTAGGTTTTTTTGTGAGCTGAGATAGGGACTGTGACCCACATAGTAGTTGCAGAGCGTATGACTTGTTACACTCCAAGAAAGAAAAATTATAGGTGAGGATAGCCAATGTACACTGCAGAGCAGAAAGCACGAATTAAATGGGGTTGCCGTCGCGGCATGTTAGAACTTGATGTAGTCATCATGCCATTTTTCGAAGAGTGTTTTGATTCATTGCAAGAGCAGGAACAGCGCGAGTTTGTTTCTTTACTAGAGTGTGATGATCCAGACTTGTTTACTTGGGTGATGGGCCACGGCCGCAGTGAAAACCTAGGTCATGCATCAATGGTTGATAAAATTGTCGCACACAACCTCAGCAAGGTTCGTTAAGCTCCAGCTTAACCCTTCGCATTTCGCATTATTAACAAAAGGCACTGTTTTCGGGTGCCTTTTGTTTTTCATCGTTGTCTCTTCTATTCCATTGGCTGTCAGCCTTTATTGTCTTTATTTATCCTTCAATTTGTTTCGTGCCAATCATATGCTTATCACCAGTGCTCAAGGGCGTTTTGATTATAAGGGTGATGGTGAGGTGCGGCTTAATGATCAGCTTTACAAGTTAAAGTCCGTCGACCAGATTTGGGCGCAATTCTTTATAAAATTACGATTTGAATGCGGTCACTCGATACTGCTATGGCGAGACAGTTGCCAAGATCAAGAATATCGGCACTTTTTGGCGAACTTACAACGAATGCGTTCGCTCAGCTAAAGTAATCGATTAGCCGTGAGATAAAAGAAAAGGGAGCACTAGGCTCCCTTCCATTTGATTACTTTTCATTGTTGGCGAATGCGCCAGATTACGATTGACGTTTCTCTGGTGTCAGAATCGTTGGGCCACTGTCTTCAGCAAGCTCTGGGTAATCCAATGTATAGTGCAGGCCGCGACTCTCTTTACGTTGCATCGCACAGCGAACCATTAGCTCAGCGACTTGAAGTAGGTTACGCAGTTCTAGAAGGTTGTTCGACACCTTAAAGTTGCTGTAATACTCGTGAGTCTCTTGCTGCAACATCTGAATACGACGCATTGCGCGCTCAAGACGTTTGTCTGTACGTACGATACCCATGTAATCCCACATGAATAGACGAAGTTCATGCCAGTTGTGCTGGATAATAACTTCTTCATCACTGTTAGTGACTTGGCTTTCATCCCATGCTGGAAGTTCAGCACACAACTGAGACTGTTCAATGTTCTCAACGATGTGTTTTGCTGCCGACCACGCGTAAACCACACATTCTAGTAGTGAGTTTGATGCCATACGGTTCGCACCGTGCAGGCCAGTGTAGCTAACCTCACCAATCGCGTAGAGGTTTTGCAGATCCGTTTGACCATCTTTATTGACCATCACCCCACCACAGGTGTAGTGCGCAGCAGGAACAATCGGGATCGGCTCTTTAGTCATATCGATACCCAAGTCCATCAAGCGAGTGTGGATCATTGGGAAGTGCGCGGTGATGAACTCTTCAGGTTTGTGGCTGATGTCGACGTACATGCAGTCTGCACCTAATCGCTTCATTTCGAAGTCGATCGCGCGAGCAACCACATCACGAGGCGCCAATTCACCACGCTCGTCGAAGTCCTTCATGAAGCGTGTACCATCCGGGCGACGCAGGTATGCGCCTTCGCCACGTAGCGCTTCCGTTAGTAGGAAGTTACGCGCTTCTGGGTGGAACAAGCAGGTTGGGTGGAATTGGTTGAACTCTAGGTTTGCTACACGACAACCTGCACGCCAAGCAATCGCAATACCATCACCAGAAGATACATCTGGGTTAGAGGTGTATTGGTAAACTTTGGATGCGCCGCCAGTAGCAAGTACAACAAATTTAGCGCGTACGGTTTCTACTTGTTCTTGGTTACGGTTCCAGATGTAGGCACCAATAACCTTGTCTTTCGAGCCACCAATTTTATCTTCAGTGATCAAGTCAAGCGCGTTGTGGCGCTCGAAGATCTCGATGTTCGGGTGATTCTTGACGTTATCTTGCAGTGAAGTTTGCATTGCCATGCCGGTTGCATCGGCAGCGTGCAGGATTCTGCGGTGACTGTGGCCACCTTCACGAGTTAGGTGGTACTTAGGTTGACCATCAGTGCTGTTCTCATCTTTATCAAATGGAACACCGCCATCAATCAGCCATTGCACACACTCTTTAGCATTTTCAGCAATGAATTGAACTGTATCTTCCTCACATAACCCAGCCCCGGCAATTTGAGTATCTTCAACGTGAGACTCAATACTGTCAGACTCATCGAACACCGCAGCGATACCGCCTTGTGCGTAATACGTCGATCCTTCGCTGCGTGGTCCTTTGCTTAATACAATTACTTTTGCATGTTCTGCTACGCGTAAGGCTAATGACAAGCCTGCCGCACCACTTCCTACCACTAATACATCACACTGATGTTCACGGTTTGCGTTCATAAAACTTATTAAATCCCGGGCTATAGTCGAGTTGTCCACTCTCAATTGACTTTGTCTTGTTTTAGGAGTCGCGGTAAGACTGTTATAATCTCCCCAGAGTCGTCCTAAAACGCTATGCAAAATCAAGATATAGACAGCTATCTAGAAATATTTAATTGCTCAATACCATTGCTTTTGCTCAAGTTTCCCCAAATTGATAGGGATAGCTATTTTTATTACATCACATTGTGAAACAATAATGGCAAATAATTTTAAGAAAGTTGGAACTTTCGGTATTTGGCTTAGTCACAATAGTGCTCTTGTAGACGGTGGTGTCAATACTACATTTCGCATAATTAGTACCCATATCTGTGAAGGTGAGGGTTATAACAATAGGAGTACCCGCTCGAATGAACGAGCAGCTAACCGATCAAGTGTTGATTGAGCGAGTTCAGAGTGGAGATAAGCAAGCATTTAACTTACTAGTGGTTAAGTATCAAAACAAAGTTTGTAATCTTATCTCTCGATACGTGAATAATTCCGGTGATGTACCTGATGTAGCACAAGAAGCTTTTATTAAAGCTTACCGCGCGATACCTAATTTTCGTGGCGAGAGTGCCTTCTATACATGGTTGTACCGAATTGCCGTGAACACCGCTAAGAATCATATCGTTGCCCAGAGCCGTAGGCCTCCCGCAACGGATGTAGATGCAGAAGATGCTGAATATTACGAAACAGGCAGCGCGTTAAAAGAAATATCGAACCCTGAGAACTTAACGCTGTCAAAAGAATTGAAACAAGTTGTTTTTGGTGCGATTGAAGCGCTACCTGAAGACTTAAAAACTGCAATGACGCTGCGTGAGCTTGAAGGTTTGAGCTACGAAGAGATTGCAGAAGTAATGGATTGCCCTGTAGGAACCGTACGTTCGCGTATTTTCCGAGCTCGTGAAGCGGTGGAAAAGAAAATTAAACCTCTTTTGCAACGCTAGAACTTGTAATAATTATGGTGAAAATAATGGCTGATAAAGAAAAGCTTTCGGCACTCATGGATGGTGAAACGATCGATAAATCTTTCATTGTAGACCTAGAATCTGATCAAGAAAGCATGAATACCTGGCAGAGTTACCACTTAATTGGTGACGTTATGCGTGGGGATGCGCCAGAAACTAAAAATTGGAACATTGCTGGTAGTGTGGCAGCTGCGCTTGAAGATGAGCCTGCACACAGTGCAATGCCAAACCAGCACCAAGTGAATGTTGAACCTACTGTTGCTCCAATTGAAGAGCAACCAAAGCCTCAGCAAGCGAAGCGTCAGCTTCCTGCGTGGTTACAACAGTTTGGACAAGTTGCTGTGGCAGCGTGTGTTTCATTAGCAGTTGTATTAGGTGTTCAACAATATGGTGGCAGCGACCCAGCGGCACCAGAACAGTTACCTGTACTTCAGACGATTCCATTTGCAGGATCGGCTGAGCCAGTGAGCTTAACGCGTGACTCTGTAGAGAGACCGGCTTCTGAAGCAAACTTGCAAGAGCAGCGCAAACGCGTTCATGCAATGCTAGAAGATTATGAGCTACAACTAAGATTAAACAGTGATGCGTCGCCTATGGAAGATGCACATCTAGAATCGGACATTGAATGAAGAAAATCCTGGTCAGTGCACTGACACTGTTCAGCTTGATGTCTCCAACAGCCTTTGCAGAGGAAACAACTGCAAAGGCGTTGTTGCATCAAATGAACGAGGCCAGTCAGCATCTAAATTACGAACTCTCTTACATACTGATCAAGAAGAGCAGTATTGAACCTCTTGTTTATCGCCATGCGGTTAACGACGACCAACAACTCGCACACCTTGTTTACCTGAGTGGCCCTGTTCGTGAAGTGATTCGTCGCGGTAATGAAGTGAGCTACATCGAACCGGGTACAGAGCCGTTTACGATCCAGTCAGGCAGTATGGTTGCGCCTGTTATTCCGATGATCAATCGAGATATCGAATCCCTGAATCAGTACTACGACTTTGTAAAAGTTGGGCGTTCTCGTGAAGCGGGCAGCACTACTCAAGTGTTACGCGTAGTGCCAAAAGATGGCCTTCGTTACTCTTACGTGGTTTGGGTAGACGAGAAAACCAGTCTTCCTCTACGTGCCGACCTATTAGACCGTGATGGTGAAATACTGGAACAGTATCGAACAATCTCTTACGTGGTGAACGATAAAATCGCTGAAGCCATGGGCGGCTTAAACCAAGCGCAACTGCCGAAGGTTTTATCATTACCTGAAGGTTTGGTGAGTGAGACCGACTGGCAAGCTTCATGGGTGCCAGAAGGGTTTAAGTCAAAAGAATTGAGCCGTTACCAAATGGCAGCGACCGATAAAATGGTCGAGAGTCAGCTTTTCAGCGATGGATTATTTAGCTTTTCGGTATATATCGCCGACAAAGACGAACACTCATTGAAAGGCCAGTTGGTACGTCAAGGACGCAGAACCTTGCACAGCTTAGTGATTGGCGACAGAGAGGTGTCTGTCGTGGGTGATATCCCGCCAGCGACAGCTAAGCGTATCGCTCAATCTGTGACTTTCAATCATCAGGTATCAGCGCAATGATGACCGCGCTGGCTACCGTTAGCTCAGTTGAACAAAAAGGTAAGCAATACTTTGTTCAACTGAGCTGCGAACAACAAACCAGTTGCAGCAGCTGCTCTTCACAAAAAAGCTGCGGCACTGGCATTGTCACCAAAGCGGTTGGCAACAAATCCTTGTTTTGGCAATTAAAAACCAAAAGCCTTGTGAAAGCGGGTCAGATTGTAGAAATCGGCTTTCCTGAAAAAAGCCTGCTTCAGTCTGCAGCTATTGTTTATCTCATCCCACTTTTCATGTTGATGGTTGGTGCTGGCATTGGACAACTCTTGTTACAACCCTTACTTCAAGGGGGCGAGGGGATTGTTATACTGAGTGCAGCCCTATTTACAGCTGGTGGTATTGCTTTAGCGAAGCGACTCGCTAAACCGATGGAAGACAAATCCAAGCAAGAAGTCGTATTGATTCGAATCCTAGGTGAGCCGCTCGTCTAATTTATGATGCGTCTTGCTGTTAAATTGGGTAGAATCTGCCAACTTGATTGAAATGCCGCCACCGTTAGCTATTTTTAAATAGTTTTGCGGCTTTCTTACCGTCCTAATTTAAAGAGTTTGTCACACCAAATTATGAAGCACATTCGTAACTTTTCGATTATCGCCCACATCGACCATGGTAAGTCGACCCTATCTGACCGTCTAATCCAAGTTTGTGGAGGATTAAGCGATCGTGAAATGGCTGCACAAGTCCTTGATTCGATGGATCTTGAGCGTGAACGTGGCATCACCATCAAATCTCAGAGTGTGACACTAAACTACACCGCAAAAGATGGTGAAACTTACCAACTTAACTTCATCGATACTCCGGGACACGTTGACTTCGCATACGAAGTATCACGTTCTCTTGCGGCTTGTGAAGGCGCACTATTGGTTGTCGATGCTGGTCAAGGTGTAGAAGCTCAGACTCTAGCAAACTGTTACACAGCGATCGAAATGGATCTGGAAGTTGTGCCAATCCTCAACAAGATTGACCTTCCAGCAGCTGATCCAGAGCGCGTATCTGAAGAGATCGAAGAGATCGTAGGTATCGACGCGATGGAAGCAACGCGCTGTTCTGCGAAAACAGGTATCGGTGTTGACGATGTTCTAGAAAACATTGTTTCAGCAATTCCTGCTCCAGAAGGCGATCCTGAAGCGCCACTGCAAGCGCTGATCATCGATTCTTGGTTCGATAACTACCTTGGTGTTGTTTCTCTTGTTCGTATCAAGAACGGTTCTCTGAAGAAGAACGACAAGATCAAAGTAATGAGCACAGGCCAAGTTTGGGGTGTAGACCGTCTAGGTATCTTCACACCGAAACAGGTAGATACTACTGAACTAAATACTGGTGAAGTAGGTTGGGTTGTTTGTGGTATCAAAGATATCCTAGGTGCACCGGTTGGTGATACGCTAACACTGGCTAAAAACGGCTGTGAAAAAGCGCTACCAGGCTTTAAAAAAGTAAAACCACAGGTATACGCGGGTCTGTTCCCAGTATCATCTGATGACTACGAAAACTTCCGTGATGCGCTAGGTAAACTCAGTCTGAACGATGCTTCTCTATTCTACGAACCAGAGAACTCAGCAGCACTTGGTTTCGGTTTCCGTTGTGGCTTCTTGGGTATGCTTCACATGGAGATCATCCAAGAGCGTCTAGAGCGTGAATACGACCTAGACCTAATCACAACAGCACCAACCGTAGTATACGAAGTTGAAAAAACAGACGGCACTCAACTGTATGTTGATAGTCCAGCTAAGCTGCCAGCTATCAATGATATCAACGAGATTCGCGAGCCGATTGCACGCTGTAATATCTTAGTACCTTCTGATTACCTAGGTAACGTAATCACACTGTGTGTTGAGAAGCGTGGTGTTCAGGTTGATATGATTTATCACGGCAACCAAGTAGCGGTTGTATACGATATTCCAATGGCTGAGGTAGTACTGGACTTCTTCGACCGTCTGAAATCAACGTCTCGTGGTTACGCATCACTGGATTACAACTTCCAACGCTTTGAAGCATCAAGCATGGTTCGTGTAGACGTACTTCTAAACGGTGACACGGTTGATGCACTTGCGATGATTACACACAAAGATCAATCGCAAACTCGTGGTCGTCAGCTTGTAGAGAAGATGAAAGAGTTCATCCCTCGTCAAATGTTTGATATCGCGATTCAAGCGGCTATCGGTAACCACATCATCGCGCGTTCTACAGTTAAACAACTGCGTAAGAACGTAATCGCGAAATGTTACGGTGGTGACGTGAGTCGTAAGAAGAAACTTCTGAAGAAACAGAAAGAAGGTAAGAAGCGTATGAAGCAGATCGGTAACGTAGAGCTGCCTCAAGAAGCATTCTTAGCAATTCTTCACGTTGGCAAAGACTAGGCTTATCCAACGATAAACGAATAATTGAAAGTGAAAGGGTAGCTCGCTATTCTTTCACTTTCGTTATTTTTAAAGAAATGAAATTTAAGGGATATCAATGGCTAACAAATTTTCGCTCTTTTTAGTGCTCTTAACTCTAGTGACCGGCATTGTATGGGCATTGGAAAAGTTTGTGTGGGCGAAGAAACGCCAGCAGAAGCTTGCTGATGTGGAAGCACAAACCAATGGCCTAGACGCTGAAACCAGCGCAAAAGTTACGGCTCAGCCTTGGTGGGTTGAGAACAGTGTGTCCATTTTCCCGGTAATTGCATTTGTTTTGATCTTGCGTTCATTTATTTATGAACCGTTTCAAATCCCATCTGGCTCGATGATGCCAACGCTTTTGGTTGGTGATTTCATCTTGGTAGAGAAGTACGCTTACGGTCTTAAAGACCCAGTATGGCGCGCTCAATTAGTTGAAACTGGCAAGCCAGAACGTGGTGACGTTATGGTATTCAAGTATCCACCAAACCCAAGCATCGATTACATCAAGCGTGTTGTCGGTTTGCCAGGTGATACTATTCGTTACAGCAGTCGTAAAGAAATCTGTATCCAAGCGAAAGGTACAAGTAGCTGTAAACCTGTGAAACTAAGTCACGTAGAAGAGAGCCAATTTATTCAAGACGGTGTGCCTCTGATTCAGCTGAATGAACAGCTTGGAGACGTAGAGCACCAAATCTTAGTTAACCCACTGCGTCGTGATCGTGTGCATGCATATCAACCTCGCAACGGTGTTAACGAATGGGTTGTTCCAGCAGGCCATTACTTTGTGATGGGGGATAACCGTGACAATAGTTCTGATAGCCGTTACTGGGGCTTCGTCCCTGAAGCAAACCTTGTTGGTAAGGCCGTTGCTATTTGGATCAGTTTCGAATTCGAACGTGGTTCCGACAGTGTACTTCCAACATGGATTCCTACTGGTGTGCGTTTTAATCGCATCGGTGGGATTCATTAATCGATCAATTAACACATCGAGAGAGCATGAATTCTCCAATTGATAAACTAGAAAGAAAGATTGGCTATCAGTTCAATGATGCCGATCTTATCCACTTGGCGCTGACTCACCGCAGCGCCGCTGGTAAACATAACGAACGTCTTGAGTTTCTGGGCGATTCAATTTTAAGTTTTGTTATCGCTGATGATCTATACCACCGTTTTCCTAAGGTAAACGAAGGTGATATGAGCCGCATGCGCGCGACATTAGTACGTGGTCATACATTGGCAGAACTAGGTCGTGAATTCGAACTAGGAGATTACTTAAAATTAGGTCCAGGTGAGTTGAAGAGTGGCGGTTTCCGTCGTGATTCTATTCTAGCGGATGCTGTTGAAGCGATCATCGGCGCTATCTATTTAGATAGTGATACCGAGACGGTTCGCGGCATTATTTTAAGCTGGTACCAATCTCGCCTAGAAGCTATTCAGCCTGGAGTATCTCAAAAAGACCCGAAAACTCGTCTTCAAGAGTTCTTACAAGGTCGAAGAAATCCTCTACCTGTCTACACAGTGACTAATATTAAAGGTGAAGCACACAACCAAGAGTTTACGGTTGAGTGTGAAGTGGCAGGTGTGGATAAACCTGTTATCGGTAAAGGCACTAGCCGCCGCAAGGCAGAACAAGCGGCTGCTGAAACAGCATTAGAGCAACTAAGCAATGTCTGATAACAACCAAGAATTCGATATCGATGCATTCTTTTCATCTGATAGCAAACAACCTAGCCTACCGGAAAACCAACACTGTGGCTTCATCGCTATTGTAGGTCGCCCAAACGTAGGTAAGTCGACGCTTCTGAACCATATTCTGGGACAGAAGATTTCTATTACATCACGTAAACCACAGACGACACGTCACCGTATTATGGGCGTGGAAACTGAAGGTGATTACCAAGCGATCTTCGTTGATACTCCTGGACTTCACATTGAAGAAAAGCGTGCAATCAACCGTTTGATGAATCGTGCAGCAAACAGCTCACTGAGTGATGTGAACCTAGTATTCTTCCTTGTTGACGGTACTCACTGGACTGAAGACGATGAGATGGTTCTGAACAAGCTGAAGAAGACTAACTTCCCAGTTGTACTTTGCATCAACAAAGTAGATAACGTTCAAGACCGTACTAACGTGATGCAGCACATGATGGAAGTCTCGAAGAAGATGGACTTCATTGATGTTGTGCCAATCTCGGCGAAGCAAGGTAAGAACATTGATGTACTGCGTAAGCACGTACGTGAACACTTACCTAAAGCGACACACCACTTCCCAGAAGAGTATGTGACGGATCGCTCGCAGCGTTTTATGGCGTCTGAAATTATCCGTGAAAAGCTGATGCGCTTTACGGGTGATGAACTACCTTACTCGGTAACGGTTGAGATCGAACGTTTCGACTACAATCCAGACAACGATGGTTTCCACATCAATGCGCTAATTCTTGTTGAACGTACTGGTCAGAAGAAAATGGTGATTGGTAAAGCGGGCGAGAAGATCAAAACGATTGGTCGCGAAGCACGTATCGATATGGAAGAGCTATTCGGTCGTAAGGTTTACCTAGAGACTTGGGTTAAGGTTAAATCTGGTTGGGCTGATGATGAACGTGCACTTCGTTCACTAGGCTACATCGACGATCTATAATCTAGATTGAACTTCACTTTCCTGAACTGGATGTGAAATCAAAATAGTGAGTTGAAGAGAGAGTGCGAACTCTCTCTTTTTGTATCTGCAAGAAGGATGAATCATTGAGCGAAGGGTTACAGCGATGCTTTGTATTGCACCGCAGGCCATATAGCGAGTCGAGCTTGATACTGGATATTTTCAGTGAAGAGTTTGGCCGTGTAACGTTGATGTCGAAAGGTGCTCGTAGCAAGCGTTCCAATTTAAAAGGAGCGTTGCAGCCTTTTACGCCTCTATTACTGAAGTGGTCGGGGAATAGCTCAATGAAAACACTGCGCCAAGCTGAGCCTATCAGTTTAGGTTTGCCTCTCACTGGTATTAACCTCTACTCCGCAATGTATGTGAATGAGCTGATTGGCCGAGTGCTGATGGCTGAAGTGCCAATGCCTGCTCTTTTTCACGACTATCTTCATGCTTTAACAGAGCTGGCGCATAATGAAAATCCAGAGCCAGCACTGCGTCGCTTTGAGTTGGCACTGCTATCTGCTATGGGTTATGGCGTCGACTTTTTACACTGTGCAGGTACTGGCGAACCGATTGATCCAACAATGACTTATCGCTATCGAGAGCAGAAAGGTTTCATTGCTTCAGTGCGACGAGACAACCTAACTTTTATGGGCGATGAACTTATTGCGATCAGCGAACGTAGGTTTATCACTAAAGAGCAGTTAAAAGCGGCAAAACGCTTTACACGCATAGCCTTAAAGCCGTATCTTGGCGGCAAACCATTAAAAAGTAGAGAACTGTTTTTGCCAAGAGCAGGTCTTTCTAGAGCACGGAGTATTGGAAAATGAGCTCAATCCTTTTAGGCGTTAATATCGACCATATTGCAACACTACGTAATGCACGTGGTACTAAATACCCAGATCCAGTACACGCAGCTGAAATTGCTGAGCGAGCTGGTGCTGACGGCATCACCATTCACCTGCGTGAAGACCGTCGCCACATCGTAGATCGCGATGTACGCATTCTGGCTGAAACTATCCAAACTCGCATGAACTTAGAAATGGCAGTGACGGATGAGATGGTTCAGATTGCACTAGATACTAAGCCTGAGTTTGTTTGTCTTGTTCCTGAAAAGCGTGAAGAGCTAACTACTGAAGGTGGCTTGGACGTGGTTGGTCAGCTTGAGAAAGTAAAAGCGGCTACGCAAAAGCTATCTGCAGCTGGTATTAAAGTGTCGCTGTTTATCGATGCTGACCGCGAACAGATTGATGCAGCAAAAGCTTGTGGTGCACCGTTCATTGAGCTTCACACTGGTCACTACGCTGATGCGAAAACAGAAGAAGACCAACAAGATGAGCTGAAAAAGATTGCGGCTGGCGCAAGCTACGCAGACGATCTAGGTATTACGGTGAATGCCGGTCACGGCCTGACGTACCACAACGTGGCGCCAATTGCGGCACTACCAGAAATCTACGAGCTAAACATCGGTCACTCAATCATGGGACGTGCTGTCTTTGATGGTTTGAACAAAGCAGTAGCTGACATGAAAGCTGTAATGGAAAACGCGCGTAACAACATTTAGTTTGTTAAATATCTAGTTTGTTAAGTGGCATCATCAAAAAGTAGTTAAAGGGTAATCATGGCTGTTGTAGGGCTTGGGACAGATATTGCGGAAATTGAACGTGTTGAAAAAGCATTGTCACGCAGTGGTGAGGCATTTGCTCAGCGTATTCTGACGGATTCTGAATTTGAAGTGTTTCAACAGCTAAAGCAAAAAGGTCGTTATCTCGCTAAGCGCTTTGCAGCTAAAGAAGCTGCATCAAAAGCGCTGGGTACAGGCATCGCACTGGGTGTTACTTTTCATGACTTCGAAATCTCGAACGACGAGCATGGCAAGCCAGTGCTGAGCTTGCACAATAAAGCTCGAGAAATCGCACAAGCGAGTGGCACAACTTCGATTCACCTGACTATTTCAGATGAGCGTCATTATGCGGTGGCGACGGTATTATTTGAGTCGTAATTGCTAGCTAACCCTGACGTTCGTCTGCTGCTAAGTAAATAGAACAAACAAAAAAGCAGAGCTTATACGCTCTGCTTTTTTATTGCCTTGAGTTTGAGGCTAAGCCGATTTAATCACTGGTTGGTTTTAAGTAGTGAATAGCGGTTGCTTGCACCTTATCGAGCTCGTCTTGAAGTTCAAAAAGTTCTGGCTCGATATCTTCAATTGAAGTACCTGAGCGCAGCTCTTTCTCTATCGTGGCACAGACTGATTTAAGCCTTGGTACGCCACTGTATGAGCTGCTGCCATGCATCTTGTGGATGATGTGTATCAGCTGATCTACAGGGTAATCCGTGTCTTCGATTGCTTTCTCCGCCGCGTCATACACCTCAGGGATAAAGTCGACCAGCATCTGCAGCATATCGCGTGCGAGGTCTTCTTTATTGGCTGCCTGCTTCATCGCAGCTTGCCAATCAATGATGATGTTCTTGTGTACGCTAACATTACTTTCAGACACCTGGCTGTTGTCTATCTCGGCTGACACTGCAGGGTGATCTGGATTGATCTTTTCGATGTGCTCAACCTCAGAGGTTGGGCTCCAGTGAATTAATACTTGCTGTAACACATGCTCTTCAATTGGCTTGGTCAGGTAGTCATCCATGCCAGCTTCTAGCAGCCTATCGCGCTCGCCCGTCATGGCGTGTGCAGTAACAGCAATCACAGGTGTGCTGGCATTGTTGGCGAGCTTTTTGATGTTCTGGCAAGCGGTTACACCATCCATCTGCGGCATCTGAATATCCATGAAGATAATATCAAATTGAGTCTCAGTGGCTTTGTCGATCGCCTGCTGACCACTGGTGCAGCTAATGACGGTTTCCACGCGTTCTTTGAGTAGCGCGGTGATAAGTTTCAGGTTAGCTGGGTTATCATCCACAGCCATTACAGTCAGTGGCAGCTTCTCTTCTGAGTGGGTTTCAATTGCTGGTGCAATCAAGGTTGGCGCTTGGTTCGACACCAGAGTTTGCAGCAGCTTCTTACGAGAAAGAGGTTTGGTGATGCATTGAACATCGACTTCTTTCATCAATTGTTCGCCAAGTGCGAGCTCGGTACTCGGTGTACCAATGATCACGTTCTGAGCAATCTTCTTCGCGCCAATTGCCCAGCCACTGACCGTATCAAATTGATAATCTTGGTTAGCTGCGAGGTTCAGCAGAACGTAGTCGTACGAGGTTGATTCGTCAGGCATCACCGAACGGTAGGTAACGACTAAGCCTTCTTGGGTCAGGATTTGTTGAGTAATCGAAGCGGCTTGCATGTTTGGTTCGATAAGCAGTAGTTGCTTGTCTTGCAGACATTGAGTCTCAATTAGCTCTGTCATCGGCATATCGGTGGTTGATAGCCTTAGCGTAAACCAGAAAGTTGAACCTTGGTGTAGGCGACTGGTTAGGCTGATCTCACCGCCCATTTGGCTCACAAGTTTCTGGGTGATAACCAGACCTAGGCCTGTACCACCATAGCGACGAGAGATACTTGCATCTGCTTGGCTGAAGGCTTGGAATAGTTGGGCTTGCTGACGCTCAGAGATACCAATACCCGTATCACGAACCATGAACTGTAGCTCGATGTTGTCTTCGCTTTGTGAACGTAACTCAACGCTAATATCGATGTTACCGCGCTCGGTAAACTTGATTGAGTTACCCACTAGGTTGGTCAGAATTTGTTGGATACGCAGTGGGTCACCTACAACGCCTGCAGGCACTTTAGGATCGATCTTAAGCGTAAGCTCTAGGCCTTTCTCATGAGCGTTGGTCGCTTGAAGGTTCACTACCTCTTCTAGGCTTGCTTGGAACTCAAATGGAATGTTTTCTAGCGCCAGTTTACCGGCTTCAAGTTTCGAGAAGTCCAAGATATCGTTGATGATACTGAGCAGGTTGTTCGCAGAGCGTTCAATGGTCTGTAGGTAATCCGTCTGGCTGTTCGACAGGTGAGTTTTTAGCATTTGGCGAGTAAAGCCAATCACACCGTTGAGTGGTGTTCTTAGCTCGTGAGACATGTTTGCCAAGAACTCAGACTTAACACGTGCCGCTTCTTGTGCGCGTTTTTTCGCGATGTCTAACTCAACGTTTTGAATCTCTAGTTGTTCAAGAGTTTCACGCAGATCCGAAGTGGCTTGGTCGATACTGTGCTGCATCTCGACGTGATATTCCGACAGCGAGACCGCCATCGCGTTGATACCGTTTTTCAGCGAGTCCAACTCACCGTGCATTTTACCTTCGATACGGACATCTAAGTGACCACGACGAATTCGGTCCACCATGTTCTTCATGTGAGTGATCGGTTGAGTTACATCGTGCATCAAGCGGAAAGCGAAAACACCAGAAAGACCCAGTCCAAGAATCAACACTAAGAAGGCAGAGAACACTTCTTGGTATTGCTGCAAACGAAGTGAAGAAAGGTCCAACTCAATCGCAATATAACCAATCGCTTGGTTGGCTTGAGACTGACCGTTAGCCGAGTTGATGTACTGGCCTTCAGCAATAATCGGTGTCCGAAGAATCAGTGTGTTATCGAGTAAGTCAGAAGAGCTTAAATGCGGAATCGGTTTATCTTTGGGATAAGTTAGGCTTTCGAAATCAGGGTGGAAGTTTGAGGTTACAAACAATTCATGACGATCATCGAACACCGCGATACTGCGTACCAGCTTAGAGTTCTTTCGATGTGCATAGCTGATTAGCTGACGAACAGACTCTCGACTTTCGAGTTGCATGCCAGATTCACTCGCAATTGCCAGTGGCTCAATGATGCTAGTACCTGTGTTCACCACCTGACCTTCAAGGTCTTGATAGCGGTTAAATGAGAAAAATGCACTCAATAGCAGCCCAATAATCAGGGTTGGAGCTAGAGTTAAGGTAATTACACGGGCTCTTAAGCCATATCTGGTCATGTTCTTTAATTACATCGAGGTCTGGATATGGGAAAATAACGCACACAATGGCGGTTAAGTGAACGGTAAGCTTAATCAAAGCCGTGACGTTCGACAATGATTCCAAGGCAGAATAGTGAGTCCTGGATACCAATTACTTATTAAAAGATACATTAGGCACAAGCAATGGCACGTTTTTTCCGACCAAAAAAGAAAACTCAACTCGAGACCAAGCATCAATCGGTTTTGGTTGAACGAATGGATCACAATGGCGCTGGCATCGCTTATCAGAAGAACAAACCGGTTTTCATTGATGGCGCATTGCCCGGTGAACAGGTGGTTATTCAGCTTACTGAAAGTAAAAGTAAGTTTGCACGCGCGAAACTCATCAAATTACTGAAGCCAAGCGAGCAACGTTTAAAGCCTTTTTGTAAACACTTTAATCAGTGTGGCGGTTGTCATCTTCAGCACCTTGGTTACCAATCTCAGATAGAACACAAGGCACAATCTCTTACGCACTTGATGAGCCAATATAAGACGGATGAGACAGAGATGGCTCAACCGATTGTGGGTGATGAAACGGGTTATCGTCGTCGTGCGCGTATCAGCCTGTTTGTTGATAAGAAAACGCATAAGCTTCAGTTCGGTTTTCGTAAGAAGCA
Organism: Vibrio sp. IB15; assembly: GCF_016406055.1. Taxonomy (NCBI): domain Bacteria; kingdom Pseudomonadati; phylum Pseudomonadota; class Gammaproteobacteria; order Vibrionales; family Vibrionaceae; genus Vibrio; species Vibrio sp. IB15. The sequence continues at coordinate 26,747 of NZ_JAEFCE010000021.1, read as the reverse complement.
GAGCAAGCAGATAGAAAACATCACCGATTGTGCCGTGCTTGATCCTCGCCTAAATGTATTGCTGCCAAAGGTGAAAAATTTACTCAACACTTTCAGCAACCTTACGTCTTTAGGACACGTTGAATTGGTATTGGGTGATACTGGCCCGGTAATGGTGTTACGTCACCTCAAGCCTTTGATTGAAAAGGATGAGCAAGCATTGGTTGCGTTGGCGAAAGAAGAAGGCGCGATACTGTACTCAATGCCAGAGACCGATAAGTTGGTCCGTCTGGTTGGTGATGCGCCTAGTTACAGCGAAACAGGCGTTACCTTACCTTTTGAGCCAAACCACTTCATTCAGGTGAACCAGAAGGTCAATCAGCAGATGGTGGCTCAAGCGATTGAATGGTTAGAACCTAAAGCGGACGAGCGAGTACTGGATCTGTTTTGTGGCTTAGGTAACTTCAGTCTGCCTATCGCTCAACAGTCGGCATTTGTGGTTGGGGTTGAAGGTGTCGATGAGATGGTTCAGCAAGCCACATCGAATGCCAAATTGAACCAGTTGAGCAACACCGAATTTTACCAAGCGAACCTTGAAGAAGACCTATCGGCACAAGCTTGGGCAAAAGAGAAATTTGATAAAATCTTACTGGACCCAGCTCGTGCTGGAGCGAGTGGTGTTGTTGATCAAATTTCAGCATTAGGAGCGAAGCGTGTGGTTTATGTTTCGTGTAATCCTGCTACTCTAGCTAGAGATTCAGAGAGCTTAGAAAAGCAAGGCTACCAATTAGCCAAACTTGGTATGTTGGATATGTTCCCACACACCAGCCATCTAGAATCGATGGCTCTCTTTATCAAGGCTTAAAGGCCCGTAAATAAGGCTTAAAAATGAATGACAAAGGCGCAGGGACACCTGCGCTGATATCAATATGGTCGAACTAACTTGGAACCAGTTAGTCATATTGAATTGGGTATAAAACAGAATAACTAGGAAGGCACGATGGTTGCGGTACGAAGCGCACATTTAAACCCAAGCGAACAGTTTGAGCTAGAAAGTTGGATTGCGTCATTAAAGCAAGACGCAAAAACCTCGAATAAACTGAACAAAGTTTATCGTCACTGTGAAGAGCTATTAAAAGATCACGAGCAAGCATCACTCTTGCTATGGCGTGGACGCGAGATGATTGAAATCTTGGTCACGCTGTCGATGGATCGTGCAACATTAGTCGCAGCACAACTCTTCCCAGTGGTATCAAGTGGCGTTTTTGAGCGCGAAGCCTTCGAAGAAAGCTACGGCAAAGAAATCGTTAAGCTGATTGACGGCGTTGAAGAAATGGCGGCCTTGGGCCAGTTAAACGTAACCCTTGAAGGCAGTGCTGCTTCGGGTCAAGTTGATAACGTTCGACGCATGCTATTGGCCATGGTTGATGATTTCCGCTGCGTAGTTATCAAACTTGCGGAGCGAATCTGTAACCTTATCGAGGTGAAAAAAGCGCCTGATGCTGTGCGCCGCGCGGCAGCAAAAGAGTGTTCTAACATCTATGCCCCACTGGCAAACCGTTTAGGTATCGGCCAACTTAAGTGGGAAATCGAAGATTACGCCTTCCGCTACCAACAACCAGATACCTACAAGCAGATTGCAAAACAGCTGTCTGAGCGTCGTATCGTTCGTGAACAATACATCACAGATTTCGTTGATGATTTAACCGCAGAAATGCAGCGTTCAAACATCAATGCTGAAGTGAGCGGCCGACCAAAACACATCTACAGCATCTGGCGCAAAATGCAGAAGAAAGGCTTAGCCTTCGATGAGCTTTTTGACGTACGAGCAGTACGTATTATCGCTGACCAGCTACAAGACTGCTACGCCGGTCTTGGGGTGGTACACACCAAATACAAACACCTACCGAGCGAATTTGATGACTATGTGGCGAACCCTAAGCCAAATGGTTACCAGTCGATTCATACCGTAGTCCTTGGCCCTGAAGGCAAGACTATTGAGATTCAGATCCGTACCAAGCAAATGCACGAAGACTCTGAGCTTGGTGTGGCGGCGCACTGGAAGTACAAAGAAGGGGCTTCAAGCGGCCGTAGTGGCTACGATGAGAAAATCACTTGGTTGCGTAAACTTATCGACTGGCAAGAAGAGATGTCGGACTCTGGCGAGATGCTGGATGAAGTACGTAGCCAAGTCTTCGATGACCGTGTATACGCATTTACTCCACGTGGTGACGTGGTCGACTTACCAATGGGCGCAACCCCGTTGGATTTTGCTTACCACATCCACTCGATGGTCGGACACCGCTGTATCGGTGCCAAGGTAGCGGGGCGTATCGTACCGTTCACTCATAAACTATCGATGGGCGACCAAGTTGAGATCATCACGCAGAAAGAGCCGAACCCATCTCGTGACTGGCTAAACCCAACTACGGGTTTTGTTCACTCTGGTCGTGCTCGAGCGAAAATCAACGCTTGGTTCCGCGCACAAAGCCGTGAGAAAAACCTAGAAGCGGGTCGTGACATCCTGGAAGTTGAGCTAGCGAAAGTGGGCGCAACCCTAAAAGATGCTGATCAATACGCACTAAGACGCTTTAACGTGAATACGCCAGACGAACTCTATGCAGGTATTGGTAGTGGCGACTTGCGTATTAACCAAGTGGTTAATCACATCAATGCGCTAGTGAATAAGCCAACGGCGGAAGAAGAAGACAAGAAAGCGCTAGAGAAACTGCTTGAGTCGGAAAACAAGCCGGCACAACAGAGTCGTCCTAAGAAAGATGCAGTTGTTGTTGAAGGTGTAGATAACCTAATGACGCACCTAGCACGCTGTTGTCAGCCGATTCCAGGCGATGTGATTAAAGGTTACATCACTCAAGGTCGCGGTATCTCGGTTCACCGTGCCGACTGTGAGCAGTTGAGTGAACTAAGCCTGCACGCACCAGAACGTATCATTGATACAGTTTGGGGTAATGGCTTTGTCGGTTCTTACATCCTAACGCTGCGTGTAGAAGCACTAGAGCGCAATGGCTTGTTAAAAGACATCACCTCACTGTTCTCTAACGAGAAGATCAGCGTGACGACAATGAAGAGTCGCATCGACTACAAGCGTCAGCTATCGGTAATGGACTTCGATTTAGAAGTGACTAATATTGAGATTCTGAGTCGAGTGACAAGCCGAGTCGAGCAGATCAAAGATGTCATGAGCGTCAAGCGCTTGGGCTAAAATTCTCGTCATACTTGAAGCTGATGGCGTTGTTGACTGCGCGCACTCGCTCAATCACATAGGCAAGCTATGCTCAGGAGTCTCGCTTGCTTGTCGCCTAGCCACAGTTTCAATTATTTAGAGAATTAGACAGTATCAAGAAAGGTGAGTGGTTTTGGCTGCTCACCTTTTTTAGTTTTAGAAGACGTTATAAATTTAAAAATCAAAGACAATAATAGGAAGAAAACGATGAATCACCCGATTGAACAACTTGAACAGATCATGACTAAGCTGCGCGATCCAGAAGGTGGCTGTCCTTGGGATTTAAAACAAAATTTTGAAACAATTGTCCCGCATACTATCGAAGAGACTTATGAGGTGGTGGATGCGATTCACAACAAAGACTGGTCGAATCTGCAAGAAGAGCTTGGCGATCTACTGTTTCAGGTGATTTTTTACAGTCAGTTGGCGAAAGAACAGGGGCTGTTTGAGTTTTCGGATGTGGTTGATGGCATCAATGAGAAGTTAACACGCCGTCACCCTCATGTGTTCTCGGATGCCGAGTTTGCTAGTGACGAAGAAATCAATGCGAATTGGGAAGCGGAAAAAGCGAAAGAAAAGGCACAAGCAGGCAAAACTCAAGAAAGTATTCTAGACTCAATACCAAACTCTCTACCTGCGCTTTCACGTGCTACAAAGATTCAAAAGCAGGTAGCTAAATATGGCTTCGATTGGGACTCAATTGGCCCAGTTGCCAACAAGGTAATAGAGGAAGTGGATGAGGTGCTAGAAGAGGCGCTTCAAGTGACACCAAACGACGATTTGGTTGAAGAGGAGTTGGGTGATTTGCTGTTTGCAACGGTGAATTTGGTGCGACATTTAGGTAAAAACCCTGAATCGGCGCTCAATAAGGCCAACTTGAAGTTTTCACGTCGCTTTAAAGCGGTGGAAGAAAAAGTGCGTCAACAAGATAAAAGTTTGACCGATTTTTCACTACAACAGCTTGATTCCATGTGGGATGAGGTAAAAGTAGCGGAGAAAAGATAACCAAAGCTTTTATCATGAATTGATTTGAAGCAAAAAATAAAAAATAGCAGTGTGATAGATTTCACGTTGTGGCGATAAGGGGCTTCTGGTATATTTTCATCCCGTCCAGAAGTAGTCCATTTCCCTCATTCAACCAATTTCAGGTTAAACATGACGACAAATTACATTTTTGTTACTGGCGGGGTTGTATCCTCTCTAGGTAAAGGTATTGCTGCAGCATCTCTTGCGGCTATTTTAGAAGCTCGTGGTCTTAAAGTGACTATGATGAAGCTTGACCCTTACATCAACGTTGATCCAGGCACTATGAGCCCGACTCAGCACGGTGAAGTGTTCGTTACGGAAGATGGCGCTGAAACAGACCTTGACCTTGGTCACTACGAGCGATTCATTCGCACCAAGATGACTAAGCGTAACAACTTCACTGCAGGTCGTGTTTACTCAGACGTACTAGCAAAAGAGCGTCGCGGTGATTACCTAGGTGCAACTATTCAGGTTATCCCACACATCACTAACTCTATTAAAGAGCGTGTTATTTCTGGCGCTGAAGGCCACGATATAGCGATCGTTGAAGTTGGTGGTACGGTTGGTGATATCGAATCTCTACCATTCATGGAAGCGATTCGTCAGCTAGCAGTAGAACTAGGCCGTGAACGCGCAATGTTCATGCACCTAACGCTAGTACCTTACCTAGCAGCTGCGGGGGAAGTGAAAACTAAGCCGACTCAGCACTCTGTAAAAGAGCTACTGTCTATTGGTATTCAGCCTGACATCCTAGTTTGTCGTTCTGACCGCAACATTCCTTCGAATGAGCGTAAGAAAATTGCTCTGTTCTGTAATGTGCAAGAAAATGCAGTTATTTCTATGCGCGATGTTGACTCTATCTACAAGATCCCTCAGCTTATTAAAGCTCAAGGCACTGATGATCTTGTATGTAAGCGTTTCGGCATTACAGCTCCAGAAGCAGATCTGTCTGAATGGGAACAAGTAATTTACGAAGAAGCTAACCCAACGGGTGAAGTGACGATTGGTATGGTTGGTAAGTACATTGAACTACCAGACGCATACAAATCAGTAAATGAAGCGCTAAAACACGCAGGCTTGAAAAACCGCCTAAGCGTTAATATTAAATACGTAGATTCACAAGACGTTGAGTCTCGTGGCGTAGAAATTCTAGAAGGCCTAGACGCAATTCTAGTACCAGGTGGCTTCGGTGACCGTGGTGTTGAAGGTAAGATTCTTGCTGCTCAATACGCACGTGAAAATAAAGTACCGTACCTAGGTATCTGTCTAGGCATGCAAGTAGCACTTATCGAGTACGCTCGTAATGTTGCGAAAATGGAAGGCGCACACTCTTCTGAGTTCTGTTCTGAAACTAAATACCCAGTTGTTGGCCTAATCACTGAGTGGGTAGACGGCGAAGGTAAAGTTGAAGAGCGTACAGAGACATCTGATCTAGGCGGCACAATGCGTCTAGGTTCACAGCTTTGTCACCTAGCGAAAGGTACGAAAGCTTACGAACTATACGGTAGCGCGACGATCCATGAACGTCACCGTCACCGTTACGAAGTGAACAACAACCTTCGTCCACAAATTGAAAAAGCGGGCCTAAAAGTATCGGGTCTATCTGCGGACAAGAAGCTGGTTGAAGTTATTGAGAACCCGAACCACCCATGGTTCGTTGCAGCTCAATTCCACCCAGAGTTCACTTCAACACCTCGCGATGGTCACCCATTGTTTGCAGGTTTCGTTAAAGCGGCTGGTGAGTTCCAGCGCGGCGAGTTAGAGAAGTAAAAGGAATACAGGTAGCAGCGTAAGTTGTGCTGCTACCTTTAAATTTGACATTTATATATTCAACGAGAAGGAAACATTCAATGTCTAAGATCGTTAAAGTTCTAGGTCGTGAAATCATCGATTCACGTGGTAACCCAACTGTAGAAGCTGAAGTACACCTAGAAGGCGGTTTCGTAGGTATGGCTGCTGCTCCATCTGGCGCATCTACTGGTTCTCGCGAAGCTCTTGAGCTACGTGACGGCGACAAATCACGTTTCCTAGGTAAAGGTGTTCTTAAAGCAATTGAAGCTGTAAACGGCCCAATCGCTGAAGCTCTAGTTGGTAAAGACGCTAAAGCTCAAGCTGACGTTGACCAAATCATGATCGACCTTGACGGTACTGAGAACAAATCTCAGTTCGGCGCGAACGCTATCCTAGCTGTTTCTCTAGCGAACGCTAAAGCTGCTGCTGCAGCTAAAGGCATGCCTCTATACGAGCACATCGCTGAGCTAAACGGTACTGCTGGTCAGTTCTCTATGCCTCTACCAATGATGAACATCATCAACGGTGGTGAGCACGCTGATAACAACGTTGACATCCAAGAGTTCATGATCCAACCAGTTGGTGCTAAGACTCTTAAAGAAGGTCTACGTATCGGTGCTGAAGTATTCCACAACCTAGCTAAAGTTCTTAAGTCTAAAGGCTACAGCACTGCAGTTGGTGACGAAGGTGGTTTCGCTCCTAACCTTAAGTCTAACGCTGAAGCTCTAGAAGTTATCGCAGAAGCTGTTGCAGCTGCTGGTTACGAACTAGGTAAAGACGTTACTCTAGCTATGGACTGTGCTGCATCTGAGTTCTTCGACAAAGAAGCTGGCATCTACAACATGAAAGGCGAAGGTAAGACTTTCTCTTCTGAAGAGTTCAACCACTACCTAGCTGAGCTAGCTAACCAATTCCCAATCGTTTCTATCGAAGATGGTCTAGACGAGTCTGATTGGGCTGGCTTCAAGCACCAAACTGAACTACTAGGTGACAAGCTTCAACTAGTTGGTGACGATCTATTCGTTACTAACACTAAGATTCTTGCTGAAGGTATCGAGAAAGGCGTAGCTAACTCTATCCTTATCAAGTTCAACCAAATCGGTTCTCTAACTGAGACTCTAGCTGCAATCAAGATGGCTAAAGACGCAGGTTACACAGCTGTAATCTCTCACCGTTCTGGCGAAACTGAAGACGCAACTATCGCTGACCTAGCGGTAGGTACTGCTGCAGGTCAAATCAAGACTGGTTCTATGAGCCGTTCTGACCGTGTTGCTAAGTACAACCAACTAATCCGTATCGAAGAAGCTCTAGGTTCTAAAGCTCCTTTCAACGGTCTTAAAGAAGTTAAAGGTCAATAACCTCTCTGGTTTTTAAACCAAAGGAATTGTTAATCTAAGCTTTGAATGCCTCGCTAATGCGGGGCATTTTTTTGTCTGTATAAATGATGGGAAGAAGCTCTAGGTTCTAAAGCTCCTCCTTTTTACAACGAAAGCGGTCTTTAAAACGTTAAAGGTCAATAATTCCTAGCGAATTGTTAACTTAAAGCTTTTGAAACGCTCTACTTCGGTAGGGCGTTTTTTTTGCCTAAAATTCGTCATTCCCTAGACTGACGAAGGAAGGAGTAGGGAATCTCTTATTTGCGTTCCCTGCGATAGATTCTCAACTTATTGGCTCTTCGTTCTTGGGAATGACGTGGATCAGGAATCTCACCACTGGTTCCTAACGACAATAATTCCCCGACTTATTGATTCCCTGACACCACATATCTCGCACCAATAAGCTCATTATGGTATATATGTGCCTTATTCTAGTTCCTTCTTTTTCAACCGGCGAAAGGTGTTATGCGAATTTTTGCTTTAGTACTGCTCATAGTGTTTGGCTGGCTACAACACACACTGTGGCTCGGTAAAAATGGTATCTCTGATTACTACGGTGTGAACAACGAAATCCAAGTTCAGCAGCAAGTAAATGAAAAATTAAAAATTCGAAATGATGAGATGTTTGCAGAAATCGACGATCTACGCCAAGGCTTAGACGCGATTGAAGAACGCGCGCGTCATGAGCTTGGCATGGTTAAAGAAGGCGAAACGTTTTATCGCATCATTGGTGAGGAATCCCATTAATGTTGACTCAACCTCAAAGCGTGATTGCCGTTGTCCCTGCTGCGGGCGTGGGTAGCCGAATGAAGGCTGACCGTCCGAAGCAATACCTTAAGATCAATGGCAAAACGATTTTAGAGCATACTGTTGAGAAGCTACTGGCTCACCCGCAAGTCTCTCAAATTGTCGTCGCAATCAGTGATGATGACCCATACTACCCAGAGCTACCCCTTACTCAGAATCCACAAGTGATTCGAGTCGCTGGTGGAAGTGAAAGAGCGGATTCCGTTCTTTCTGCTTTAGATTATATCGAGAAGCAACAGCTCGGTGGTTGGGTGATGGTACATGATGCGGCAAGGCCTTGTGTTCAGCTAAGTGATATCGACAAGTTAATCTCGACGGCGATGAGCCATAATGTTGGGGCAATTTTAGCAGTCCCAGTTCGAGACACGATGAAGCGAGGCGCTCAAGGGCAAATTGATCATACTGTCGAGCGAGCTGATTTGTGGCACGCCCTTACACCACAAATGTTCAGAGCGGAACCTCTGTGGAATGTATTGAGCGAAGCGCTGCAACAAGGCGTTTCGATTACCGATGAAGCCTCTGCTTTTGAATGGAAAGGCTTCTCGCCCGCTTTAGTCGCAGGGCGTTCAGATAATTTTAAGATTACTCAGCCTGAAGATTTAGCGCTCGCTGAGTTCTATTTAAGTCAGAATAAGGAATAATGATGATTCGTATTGGCCATGGCTTTGATGTACATAAGTTTGGTGGTGAAGGTCCGGTAATTATTGGTGGTGTGAGCATCCCCTATGAACAAGGTCTTATCGCACACTCAGATGGTGATGTTGCCCTTCACGCTTTGTGTGACGCGCTATTAGGAGCGATCGCCGCAGGTGATATCGGTCGTCATTTCCCTGATACTGACGATGAGTGGAAAGGCGCGGATAGCCGTGAGCTATTGAAAGATGTGTACCGTCGAGTAAAAGAACAGGGCTACGTGATTGGTAATGCCGATATTACTATCATGGCGCAAGCGCCCAAAATGGCACCTCATATAGACTCTATGTGCCAAGCTATTGCACAAGATTTAGAAACCAGCATCAATAATGTGAACGTAAAAGCAACGACAACAGAGCGTTTAGGCTTTACGGGTCGCAAAGAGGGCATCGCATGTGAAGCGGTGGTCCTAATTACCAAAAGTGCGTAAGCACCAACACGAAAAGAACAGCATGTCAGATATTTTATCTTCATTGGCTTATCTAAACGGTAAACCAACTGCGAAAGCAAAACTAAAAGCGAAAGCTGAACACTTTGTCGTTAATGAAGACTTGGGTTTTGAATTTACCGGTGAAGGCGAACATCTCATGGTTCGCATCCGTAAAACGGGTGAGAACACCAGCTTCGTGGCAAACGAGTTGGCTAAAGCTTGTGGTGTTAAGTCGAAAGACGTGAGCTGGGCGGGTTTAAAAGACCGTCACGCAGTAACCGAGCAGTGGTTGAGCGTCCACCTACCGAAAGGTGAGCCTGACTTTTCAGCGTTCTTAGCACAATACCCAAGCATTGAAATCCTAGCGACAGCAAGACACAACAAAAAGTTACGTCCAGGTGATTTAGTTGGCAACCAATTTGAGTTGACCTTGTCTGAAGTAACGGATTGCGATGATGTGGTCAAGCGTTTGGCAAAAGTCGCTCAAGTGGGCGTGCCAAACTACTTTGGTGCTCAGCGTTTTGGTAACGAAGGTAACAACCTGTCGGAAGCTCGTCGTTGGGGCCGTGATAACGTTCGTACTCGTAATCAGAACAAACGTAGCTTGTACCTTTCTGCGGCTCGCTCGTGGATTTACAACCTAATCCTTTCTGACCGTATTGAGCAAGATGTATTTGCCTCGGCATTGGTTGGCGATATCGTGGTTAAAGACGGTGCACAGCTAACGGTAACGGCTGAAAACCTTGAATCTGTAAAGCAAGATATCGCGAATGGTACTGCATTGGTGACTGTAGCGTTGGCCGGTGATAACGCTTTGCCAACAACAGATGAGTCTCAAGTCTTAGAGCAGAAACACCTTGATGCTGAACAGGATTTGATGGCTCTGATTCGTGGTAACCGTATGCGTCACGACCGCCGTGAAGCGTCGCTGAAACCGACTGATCTAACGTGGGAAGTAAGTGAAGATAATGTCACTCTGAAGTTCTCTCTTGATGCAGGCTGCTTTGCGACGGCTATCGTTCGTGAATTGGTTGAAGAAGTACACGTAGAGAGAAGCTACGAGCAGTAATGATTCTGCTTGGCACTAAGTGACTTAATATTGGACTTTAAGTCACTTGGCATTGGAATATGAAGAAAGGATACAGAATGAAGATTTTACTCAGCAACGATGATGGTGTGCATGCTCAAGGTATTCATGAGCTAGCAAATGAATTACGTGATCTTGCTGAAGTTATCATAGTGGCACCTGACCGTAATCGTTCAGGCGCTTCAAATTCATTAACTTTAGAACAGCCTTTACGCGTTCAAGAGATCGCAGAAAGCACCTATTCAGTACAAGGGACACCAACCGATTGTGTGCATTTCGCATTAAATGAACTGCTAAAGGATGATATGCCTGATCTGGTATTAACGGGCATTAACCACGGCGCGAACCTGGGTGATGACGTGTTGTACTCAGGTACAGTCGCAGCCGCAATGGAAGGGCACTTCTTAGGCGTTCAATCGGTGGCGTTTTCTCTGGTTGGTAAAAAACATTTTAAGACAGCGGCAGCGATTGCTCGTCGTATTGTCGAACAACATTTAGCAAAACCAATCCCAACCAACCGCTTGTTAAACGTCAATGTGCCGGATCTCGCTTTAGAACAGCTATCAGGGACTCAGGTCACTCGTCTTGGCGCACGTCATCATGCTGAAGATATGATTAAGCAAAAAGACCCGCGTGGTCATGATATCTATTGGCTTGGTCCTCCGGGTAAAGAGCAAGATGCAGGAGAAGGGAATGATTTCTATGCGATTGAGCATGGTTATGTATCGGTAACGCCATTGCAGGTTGATCTGACGGCGCACGAATCTTTGGGCGCTATGACAACATGGTTAGGGGAGAAGTAAGTGAGTAACCCACAAGCAGAACGCTTAATTACTTTTCTGATTGAAAATGGCATCCGAGACCAAAAAGTACTGGATGCGATTTACCAACTGCCAAGAGAGAGTTTTTTGTCTCAGGCTATGTATCATCAGGCTTATGACAATAATGCGCTGCCTATTGGGCAAGGGCAGACCATCTCACAGCCGTATATTGTTGCTAAAATGACAGAATTACTTGAGCTGCAACAAGATAGCCGAGTTTTGGAAATCGGAACCGGTTCTGGCTACCAAACTGCTGTTTTAGCTCAACTTGTTGATCATGTTTATTCGGTTGAAAGAATAAAGTCGCTACAATGGGACGCTAAGCGTCGGCTAAAACAGCTCGATTTTTATAATATTTCAACTAAGCACGGTGATGGTTGGCAAGGGTGGTCTTCTAAAGGGCCTTTTGATGCGATCATCGTAACCGCTGCTGCAGAGTCAATTCCTCAAGCGCTTTTGCAACAGCTTAAAGATGGTGGTCGTCTATTGATTCCGGTTGGTGATGACGAGCAACAGTTATTGAAGATTGTGCGTCAAGGTGATGAGTTTTTGTCGAGTGTCATCGAGATGGTGCGATTTGTACCTCTGGTGCCTGGTGAGCTAGCTTAATAAAAGACTGATGGTGTAGGTGGATAGAGAGTCGATGCGTTCGAAGTTGTTAAAAGGAAGTTCCTTGCTGCTTAGCTGTGCCCTTGTCGGGTGTGCAGCGAATTCGCCTGCGCCAGTTTCAAGCCTAAGTAAAAACTACTCATCGGTTGATCGCGGTAGCTACCGTGGCAGTTACTACGAAGTGAAAAAAGGCGATACGCTTTATTTCATCGCGTATGTCACCAATAAAGATGTACAAGACCTGATTAGCTATAACAAACTTGCAGCTCCTTATACCATCCACCCAGGGCAGAAGCTTAAGTTGTGGCGTCCTAGCTATAACGCGCCAGCCTATGGTAAATCAACGGTTGTAGCCGCAGCAGTCGCTGCTCCTGTTGCCGTGTCCACAACATCATCGACGGCAAGTAAACCTAAAGCAACCCCGCAGCAGAGCAAAAACTCTAAACCTGCGCCAGCTCAAACTACAGCCAAAGTGGCGAAAAAAGATCCACCAAAGAAGGTTGAACAATCCAAATCAAAGGAGTATGTTGGGTCTAAAGGTAAACAGAATGTTACACCGTCCACCAAACCAACAAGTGATAAAGTATCCAAATGGTTATGGCCAACAAAGGGGAGAGTAATTAAGAATTTCTCTGTAGGCGAACAAGGAAATAAAGGCATAGACATAGCAGGACAGCGAGGTCAGCCAATAGTATCTACTGCAGGGGGAACGGTTGTTTATTCGGGTAATGCATTACGAGGCTACGGCAATCTAGTGATTGTGAAGCACAATGATAATTACTTAAGTGCATACGCGCATAACGACCGACTATTAGTATCTGAAGGGCAAAGTGTTAAACCAGGGCAGAAGATTGCAACAATGGGAAGCTCTGGAGCCAGCAGTGTTAGGCTGCACTTTGAGATTCGTTACCAAGGTAAATCCGTCAATCCAAAACGATATTTACCTTAAATACAATACCAACTAATCACGTATTGTATTGAGTGACATAGTCATTTAGCGACATATGAAGTTGTAATGTCATGCTAATTTCGCCAGGGGGAGGCGTTATGAGTATAAGCAATGCAGTAATCAAAGAAGAGTTCGATCTTGACCAAGTAACCACGGAATCGGAAACACTTGAACAAGAGAAGCGAACAGCCACTAAGAAAGCCGAAGTTAAAGAAGAAACAGAATTTACTTCCAAGAGTTTAGATGCGACGCAACTGTATCTGGGCGAAATCGGTTTCTCACCACTACTAACCGCTGAAGAAGAGGTGCTTTACGCACGTCGAGCTCTACGCGGTGATGAAGCAGCACGCAAACGCATGATCGAGAGTAACCTGCGTTTGGTAGTGAAAATTTCCCGTCGTTATAGCAACCGTGGCTTGGCACTTCTCGATCTAATCGAAGAAGGCAACCTAGGTTTGATTCGCGCCGTCGAGAAATTTGACCCAGAGCGTGGCTTCCGTTTTTCTACTTACGCGACATGGTGGATTCGTCAGACCATAGAGCGTGCCCTGATGAATCAGACTCGCACTATCCGTTTGCCTATTCATGTTGTGAAAGAGCTGAACATCTACCTACGTACTGCAAGAGAACTATCACAAAAGCTTGACCACGAACCAACAGCTGAAGAGATCGCTTCTAAGCTCGATAAGCCGGTTGGTGATGTGAGTAAGATGCTTCGTTTAAACGAAAGAGTGAGTTCTGTAGATACGCCAATTGGTGGTGATGGTGAGAAAGCACTGTTGGATATTATTCCAGACATCAACAATTCTGACCCTGAGGTTTCAACTCAAGACAGTGATATCAAGAACTCACTGATCTTCTGGCTTGATGAACTGAATCCTAAGCAGAAAGAGGTGCTTGCACGTCGATTTGGACTACTAGGTTATGAACCGTCAACGCTAGAAGAAGTTGGCCGTGAAATCAGCCTGACTCGTGAGCGAGTTCGTCAAATCCAAGTTGAAGGTCTGCGTCGTCTACGTGAGATCCTAATCAAGCAAGGTCTGAACATGGAAAACCTGTTCAACGTTGAAAACGACTAAACGATATCCACTGTATGGAATCAAAAAAACGCTGACTTAATGTCAGCGTTTTTGTTTTTATCGGGGTTAAAGGTATTTGCCTTTGATTAGAGCAGTTTCTTCAAGCGGTACAACTCTTCCAGAGCTTGGCGTGGCGTCAGATCATCAGGATCCACGTTCGCTAATGCTTGCTCTACTTCGCTTGGTTCCGGGATAAGGCTCAGTTGGTTCGCAATATCAACGCCGCTCGGCTTCGATGTAGGAGACTCAATGCTCAACGCTTCAAGTTGTGTCAGTTTCGCACGAGCGTTCTTGATCACGGCTTTTGGTACGCCAGCTAACCCAGCAACCGCTAGGCCGTAAGACTTACTTGCTGCACCTTCTTGAACTGCGTGCATGAAGGCGATGCTGTCACCGTGCTCTACTGCGTCTAAGTGAACGTTGGCCAGTGTTGGAATCTGGTTTGGTAGTTCGGTTAGCTCAAAGTAGTGCGTCGCAAACAGTGTCATCGCATTGATTTGATTCGCTAGCCATTCTGCACTTGCCCAAGCCAGAGATAGACCATCGTAAGTACTGGTACCACGACCGATTTCATCCATCAGCACCAAGCTGTTTGGTGTTGCGTTATGCAGGATGTTGGCAGTCTCTGTCATCTCAACCATGAAGGTTGAGCGACCAGACGCTAGATCGTCCGATGCGCCAATACGAGTAAAGATACGGTCGATAGAGCCAATGGTTGCGCTTTCAGCTGGCACATAACAACCGATATGCGCCATTAGCGCGATAAGTGCTGTTTGACGCATGTAAGTCGATTTACCACCCATGTTTGGACCTGTGATGATCAGCATCTTACGCTTATCGTTAAGGTCAATTGGGTTAGCAATGAATGGTTCGTCCATCACTTGCTCAACCACTGGGTGACGGCCTGCTTGGATTTGGACGCCAGCGGATTCCGTCATAGTCGGGCGGCAGTAATCGAGAGTGTCTGCACGTTCGGCTAAGTTCTGTAAGACATCAAGCTGAGACACAGAAGAGGCGATGTTTTGTAGTCGCTCTAAATGTGGCAGTAGCAAATCAAACAGCTCTTCCCATAACTGCTTCTCGATAGCCAGAGCTTTCGACTTAGAGTTTAGAACTTTGTCTTCGTGCTCTTTTAGCTCAGGAATGATGTAGCGCTCAGCGTTCTTTAGTGTTTGACGACGTACATAGTGTGGCGGAACAAGGTGGCTTTGCCCGCGGCTTACCTGAATAAAGAAACCGTGTACGTTGTTGTAACCCACTTTTAGTGTGTCGATACCATGACGTTCACGCTCTTCTTGTTCGAGTTGGTCAAGGAATTCGGTTGCACCAGCGGCTAGGTTACGCCACTCGTCTAGTTCAGCATTGTAGCCTTCTTCGATTACACCGCCATCGCGGATAACCACGGGTGGGTTCTCTTTGATGGCGCGCTCTAATAGCTCTGAGACCTCATCTAAAGGAGAAGCATACTGAGCTAACTGAGTGAGGTATGGGTGCTTAAGCTGGGTTAGCGTTTCTACAAGTTCTGGTAGGTATTCCATCGCTTGACGAAGTCGCGCCATATCACGAGGGCGAGCCGAGCGAAGTGCCAATCGAGCCAAAATACGCTCAATGTCACCGATCTGTTTCAGGGTTGGCTGCAGCTCAGTAAATAGAGCCAAATCTTTCATTTCACCAATCGCGTCTAGGCGCTGATCGAGTGCCGAGATATTACGCATTGGTTGATGTAACCAACGCTTAAGCATACGACTACCCATTGCGGTTGCAGTGTGGTCCAGCACTTCAGCAAGGGTGTTATCGGTACCACCACCAAGATTTTGTGTGATCTCTAGGTTGCGGCGAGTTGCAGCATCAAGGATCACCGAGTGATCTTGCTTGTCCATGGTCAGTGAACGGATATGTGGAAGTGCTGTCCGTTGGGTATCTTTCACATACTGAATAAGACAGCCGGCTGCACACAAGCCAAGCTTCGCGCCTTCAACGCCAAAACCAACAAGGTCACGAGTACCAAACTGTTGGTTCAACTGCTGCTTAGCGGTATCTAGTTCAAATTCCCATACTGGACGACGACGATTGCCAGTGCGGCTTGCCATTAATTCAACGGGTTCGAAATCTTCAGGGAACAACAACTCACGCGGAGAGGTTCTCTGCAGTTCTGCTGCCATTGCTTCTTCGGTTTCTGGTTCACACAGTTGGAATCGGCCAGAGGTAATGTCTAGCGTCGCGTAACCAAACTGGCCATTGTGGTGGTAGATAGCGGCAATCAAATTGTCGACGCGTTCAGAAAGCAGTGCTTCGTCAGTTACGGTACCCGGTGTCACGATACGCACAACCGCACGCTCTACAGGGCCTTTTGAAAGTGCTGGATTACCAATCTGTTCACAAATTGCTACGGATTCACCGAGTTGCACTAACTTTGCTAGGTACCCCTCAACGGCATGGTATGGGACACCGGCCATTGGGATTGGCTCACCATTTGAAGAGCCGCGTTTAGTCAGTGAAATATCGAGGAGTTGAGACGCTTTTTTTGCGTCATCGTAGAAAAGCTCGTAGAAATCGCCCATGCGGTAGAACAGCAGAATTTCTGGGTTTTCTGCCTTCAGTTTTAGGTACTGCTGCATCATGGGAGTATGTTTTTGATCGGCTTTCACAGTTAACTTCTTTCGTTTATTTCTATTGCGGCTTAGGATACGTGAAAGCGTTTCGTGCGAAAAGCGGCTGAAGCGAAAAGATGCGCATCCAAATGTTCTAATGGTAAATAAAGGGAAGCTGACAATGCAGATGACTCAAGATCTTAGTGAAAAACTCGGACTGTTGCTTGCAGAGCACAATCAGGTGTTGGTCACCGCCGAATCTTGTACTGGTGGCGGTGTAGCAAGTGCGGTAACGGATATCGCGGGCAGTTCTGCTTGGTTTGATCGCGCTTTTGTCACGTATAGCAATGAAGCCAAACAAGAGATGATTGGCGTACAGTTAGAAACCTTAGTGGAATTTGGTGCGGTCAGTGAACCTGTCGTCATCGAAATGGCTAAAGGAGCGCTAGAGCATTCGAACGGAACCATCGCGGTGTCAATTAGTGGTATTGCAGGCCCTGGCGGCGGTACAAAAGAGAAGCCCGTAGGAACGGTATGCTTTGCTTGGAAAGCGCTAAGTGTTTGGAATAAAGTGGAAACGCATGTATTTGATGGTGACAGATCACAAGTACGCCAACAAGCCACCCACCATGCTCTGCAAGTTATTTATGATTACCTATCAATGGAAGACAAGTAACATTTGTACAAATTATTTTCATACAGGTATAGACACTGTATGAATCAACAGTATAATAAAAGCCAATTAGTCATCCCTATGTGGGTTAGAAATAGATTCTAAATCGCTTGTTTCACGACAACCGATTACCTGGAGATAGTAATGGACGAGAATAAACAAAAAGCGTTAGCCGCAGCCCTTGGTCAGATTGAAAAACAATTTGGTAAAGGCTCTATCATGCGTCTTGGTGACAACCGTACAATGGATGTAGAAACGATTTCTACTGGTTCTCTATCTCTAGATATCGCACTAGGTGCTGGTGGTCTACCGATGGGTCGTATCGTTGAAATCTACGGTCCAGAATCTTCAGGTAAAACAACGCTAACACTTGAGCTGATCGCTGCAGCACAAAAAGTAGGTAAAACCTGTGCTTTCGTTGATGCTGAGCACGCACTAGACCCTATTTACGCTCAAAAGCTTGGTGTTGATATCGATGCACTTCTTGTTTCTCAACCGGATACTGGTGAACAAGCTCTAGAAATTTGTGATGCTCTAGCGCGTTCTGGTGCTATCGACGTATTGGTTGTCGATTCAGTAGCAGCACTAACACCAAAAGCTGAAATCGAAGGCGAAATGGGTGACAGCCACATGGGTCTTCAAGCTCGTATGCTTTCTCAGGCAATGCGTAAGCTGACTGGTAACCTTAAGCAGTCTAACTGTATGTGTATCTTCATTAACCAAATCCGTATGAAGATTGGTGTAATGTTTGGTAACCCAGAAACAACAACGGGTGGTAACGCACTTAAGTTCTACGCATCGGTTCGTCTTGATATTCGTCGTACTGGTTCTATCAAAGAAGGTGACGAGATCGTTGGTAACGAAACGCGCATTAAGGTTGTTAAGAACAAGATTGCTGCACCGTTTAAACAAGCTGAAACTCAAATCTTATACGGCCAGGGTTTTAACCGCGAAGGTGAGCTGATTGACCTAGGTGTTAAGAACAAGTTAGTTGATAAAGCTGGCGCTTGGTACAGCTACAAAGGCGATAAGATCGGTCAAGGTAAATCGAACTCTTGTAAGTTCCTACGTGAAAACCCAGAGATCGCTCTAGAGCTAGATACTAAACTTCGTGAACTACTACTGACTCCTGCTGTTCTTGACGAGAAAGAAGTAGAAAAAGAAGAAGAGAACGAAGAGTTTTAATCTAAATCGTTGCTCTTAGCTAAGAACTTTAAGCCTCGCATTGTATGCGGGGCTTTTTTATTAGTGGACACATTGTGGCTACATTTCCTCAGTTCTCATCGGCGCTTTTGCACGTTACTCCCCCACCTGAAACTAAGCTGTACAACTTTCCAAGGGCTGGAACTATTATTGCTGTGGCTTACCTTTGCAGTAAAAGGAATCCAGTAAAGGAGTAATAATGGATGGGTAAATATTGAGGCCATCTAGTTTCTGTTTGAAGATATTTTGACTCTTTCGATTGTTGGTAAAAACAAAAGCATACATTGAAATGATGTTGTCTCGGAAAGCTGAATTAGTGATGCGAATGTAGATACTTTTTACATTGCACTGCGATAGCTCGAGGTGATCGATGTATGAGGTCATTTCGGGTGCAGTGATTGTATTTGATTGGTCATGAACATAAAGCGTGGCACTACCAAAGGAATAGGACTGGTAGTTGTCTTTATCTAAAAATGGCGCTTGCTCTTTGTTGTAATGAATATCGTAGTAGGCGACCAATATGATGCCAAGCCACAGGGCACATAAATTTAACGTAAATTGACGAGGAAACTTGGTTTTCGTTTTCTGAGTACTGACTGGTTGCTGTAAATCTGGGCTTATTTTTTCTTCATCAATGCTAGTGCCTGCATCCGCCAATTCAAGTTGCACTTCAGCATCAACGAAAGGCTTAATTTCTTCAACCTTCAGAGCTTGTTGCTTTGGTGAAATCACCAATAAGTAACCTTGCTTACTGATTGTTTTGAGTTCTAGCTCGTTAGTGTCTAATTTTTTGAATACTTTTCGAATATAACTAATGGTGTTGGTTAGGGACTGATCGGTAACCAACACACCTTGCCAACACTCTTCAAACAACTCCTCTCGCGAAACGCATCTATCTTGGTGCTTTAACAAGTACAACAGAACCTTGAACGGTAGAGGGCGCATGCTGACCGTGATATCCGCTGGATGGTGAGTCAGCGTCCTTATCTCAATATCAATAGTGACGGAATCGGTGATATTACGCATTTGATTCATGGGCTTAGTAATTTTAATGAAGTTCATTTTGGCGGGCGGTACTTTAAGCATAGGAGGGCTGTCTGTAACTGTAAAATCTCATTGGTTATATAAAGATTACATTTAGCTATGTGGTTATGTTTTTGTTTGGCAATGGTTTGTGGTGAGAACGAGGGCTGGTTGCTAACGTAATGCCGCCTCGAGTTTGGGTGATAGCTTGACTTCTAATCGTTGTTTTAAAGGTAATTAGGATGCCAGAAATTAAACAGAAAAACTCTCAATCGGTGAATCAGCTGTTGCAAGAGTAT
The DNA here is from genome assembly GCF_016406055.1 of Vibrio sp. IB15. NCBI lineage: Bacteria > Pseudomonadati > Pseudomonadota > Gammaproteobacteria > Vibrionales > Vibrionaceae > Vibrio > Vibrio sp. IB15. The sequence continues at coordinate 7,067 of NZ_JAEFCE010000021.1, read as the reverse complement.
AAGTACGTCACTTCCATAGAGTCCTTTCAACTGGATGTTGTTCAGTCTCTTACTAAGATTTTTGCCGATAAAGAGAAGAGCCTTGAGCGCTGCGACAAGGTGACCTTACTCAAGGTTGCTCAGCAGCATATTGATCAAGAAATTGATTTCTCTCTTTCTGTTGGTTTCGACGATGCGGTTCCTATCCTCAATCAAATACGAAAAGTAATCGAAGCTGCCTAAGCGTTGAGTTTGCGCCCGAGCGTTAATAAACGTTTTTACTGATTTCGCAGGTGCAAATTACGAATGACATATAGATAAGAGATGTTCGATTTGAATGTCTTTAGATAATAGCAACACAGTCAGCTACAACAGCCATTTTTAGAATTACATTGAAAGGAATAAACATGAACACAGTGACATTTATGGGCGATAAAATCGCACTAGCAGGTGACTTCCCACAAAAAGGTGAAGTACTTACTACACCAGCAATGACATCGGTATCGTTAGCACCACTAACGATTTCAGAAAAACAAGCTGATTTTAAACTGATCTACTTGTTCCCAAGCGTTGATACACCAGTATGTTCAAGCAGTACTAAGGTGATCTCTGAACTAGCAGAGCTAAAATCTGAGTCAGTAGATGTATATACGGTTTCAACCGATCTACCATTTGCGCTTGCTCGCTACCAAGAGAGCGAAGGTGTGAAAGGCATTGAGCAGCTATCGGTATTCAAAAATCCAGAGCTATTAAAAGCATTCGGTACTCAGTTTGAAGAGCATGCACTATCTGGCTTGTCAGCTCGTGCAGTTATTCTACTAGATGCGAACAACGTCGTTTTGCATAGCGAATTGGTTTCGGAAGTAACTGAAGAACCAAACTACAACGCTATTGTGGAAGCTCTAAAAGCTTAATCATAGTGGGGAGCCTTGGTGAATTTTGGGCACCGAGGCTTCACTGTTAATTAGGCGAAACTTTATGGATTACAAGATTTTGCTGAACCTTAGTTGGTTTCGGTCTACGCTTATAATTCAGATGCTTGCCGTGAATGACAGGCAAGTAAGTAAAGAATAGAATCAGATACAAGGTGTCACGCATTGATAAAATCTAAGCCTGCAATTTTTGTCCTGATTACAGCGCTAGGTGTATTTATTCTGGCAATCGTATTACTCATTCAACCGATCTCTTTAAGAGGGAGTCAATGGGCGTGTAACCTTAAACATGTGGGTTTTGTTACGTCATCGTATGCGCAGTACTCTGAGTTGAATGAATTTATGCTGTACTCATTTAGTTCTGACGAAGATTTTTTTGTCAGCGATAGGATTCAAACCGTGAATCAGCAGGGGGCAGTCGAAACGGCAGAGGTAGTGTTTGTCGGAAAATATACATTGCAAGATAATCATTTAGAGATGGTATTTAATGAAGTGAACTTCAGGCATAAACACCCGAATGACATGATCAATCGTAATCAGGCGCTGTATAAGGGTTTTACGATTCAATATGATATTGAATTGGAAGATGATTTTCTTTATCTGTTCTCTGCCAATAATAGTGAAGAGTTCAATCATATCTGCACTAAGCGCTAGCCTTCCATAGTCAGTAATACCCAGTGCGTTCTCTTACTTATCAGAGTTGATTGAAGCCTCCCCCATAAACATTCATCACACCGGTTTTCTTCATATCTACTTGGTACAACCTAGTGGAATATTCTTCATTTTCGCTAATTCCAACTAAAATCCTACCCAAGGGCGTCTTTTCTACAAGAAAACTAGTCGAAGCCTTAACCATGATCTACAATACGGCAAAATTCTAACTCGACTATTTTCAGGAAGAGCTGCATGTACATGAGCACTGATGAGGTTCGCAACGCGTTCCTTAAGTTCTTTGAGAGCAAAGGACACCAAATCGTAGACAGTTCATCGTTAGTTCCACATAACGATCCAACCCTGCTATTCACTAACGCAGGTATGAACCAATTCAAAGATTGTTTCTTAGGCGCCGAGAAGCGTGCCTACACTCGAGCGACTACGGCTCAACGTTGTGTACGTGCTGGCGGTAAACACAATGACCTTGAAAACGTAGGTTTCACGGCTCGTCACCACACATTCTTTGAAATGCTTGGTAACTTCAGCTTTGGTGACTACTTCAAAGAAGACGCGATTGCGTTTGCTTGGGAATTCCTAACAGAAACTCTACAACTGCCAAAAGATCGTCTATTGGTAACGGTATACGAGACAGATGACGAAGCATTCGATATCTGGAACAAGAAAGTAGGTGTACCTGCTGACCGTATCGTTCGCATTGGCGACAAAGAAGGCGGTAAACAGTTCGAGTCTGACAACTTCTGGACAATGGGTGACACAGGTCCTTGTGGTCCATGTACTGAGATTTTCTACGATCACGGTGAACACATTTGGGGCGGCCGTCCAGGCACTCCTGAAGAAGATGGTGACCGTTTCATCGAGATCTGGAACAACGTATTCATGCAGTTCAACCGTCACGCAGACGGCACAATGGAACCGCTACCTAAGCCTGCTGTTGATACAGGTATGGGTATTGAGCGTATCTCTGCAATCATGCAAGGCGTACACTCAAACTACGAAATCGATGTATTCCAAAAGCTAATCAAAGCAACGGCTGAAACGATCGGTTACGAAGACCTATCAAACCAGTCGCTACGCGTTATCGCTGACCACATCCGTTCTTGTTCATTCCTGATCGCTGATGGCGTTATGCCTTCAAACGAAGGTCGTGGTTACGTTCTACGTCGTATTATCCGTCGTGCAGTTCGTCACGGTAACAAGCTAGGTGCACAAGGCGTATTCTTCCACAAACTTGTGGGTGTACTAGCTGAAGTGATGGGTTCTGCAGCAGACGAGCTGAAGAAGCAACAAGAGCTTGTTGAAAAAGTACTTCGTATCGAAGAAGAGAACTTTGGTCGCACACTAGAGCGCGGCATGGTTATCCTGAACGAAGCACTAGACGCTCTTGAAGGCAAAGAGCTAGACGGTGAAACAGTATTCAAACTTTACGATACCTACGGCTTCCCAGCTGATTTAACTAACGACGTAGCTCGTGAGCGTGACTTCACCATTGATGAAGAAGGCTTCGAGAAGGCGATGGAAGTTCAGCGTCAGCGTGCACGTGAAGCAGGCCAATTCGGTACTGACTACAACGCGACGATTAAAGTGGAAACTAACACTGAGTTCTGTGGCTACACAGGTACAGAAGGTGCTGGTGAGATCTCTGCACTGTTCGTTGAAGGCGAAGAGGTTGCTTCTCTGTCTGCGGGCGATAAAGCAATCATCATCCTTGAGGAAACCCCATTCTACGCGGAATCAGGCGGTCAATGTGGTGATACCGGTACGCTAAAAACTGCGTCTGGTCTTTTCAAAGTTGAAGACACTCAAAAGCTAGGTAACGCATTTGCACACCACGGTGAGCTAGTTGAAGGTGTGTTCGCGAAAGGCGATAAAGTAGAAGCAACAGTAGACGCTGAGCGTCGTGCTGCTATCTCACTAAACCACTCTGCAACTCACTTACTTCACGCTGCACTGCGCGAAGTGCTTGGTGAGCACGTTGCTCAGAAAGGTTCTTTGGTTAAGCCAGACAACCTACGTTTTGATTTCTCTAACCTTGAAGCGGTAACACCGGCACAGATTAAAGAAGTAGAGCGTTTGGTTAACGCACAAGTTCGTAAGAACCATGCAATTGAAACCAACATCATGGACATCGAGTCAGCGAAAGAAAAAGGTGCAATGGCACTGTTTGGCGAGAAGTACGATGATGAAGTTCGCGTTCTGTCTATGGGCGATTTCTCTACTGAGCTTTGTGGTGGTATTCACGCTTCAAACACAGGTGATATTGGTCTATTCAAGATCACTTCTGAAGGTGGTATCGCAGCGGGTATTCGTCGTATCGAAGCGGTAACGGGTGAAGCTGCACTAGATGCAGTAGAAGCTCAAGCTAACGCTTACGAAGAGAAACTGGCTGAGTCAGCTAAGAAAGCGAAATCTCTAGAGAAAGAAATCCAACTACTTAAAGAAAAGATGGCTGCAGCAGAAAGTGCAAACATCATGGGCAAAGTAGAAGAGATCTCTGGTACTAAGGTACTGGTTGCTGCTATTGAAGGTGCAGACAACAAGAACCTACGTACTATGGTTGATAATGCTAAAAACCAAGTGGGTAGCGGCATCATCCTGATCGCTAACGTAGCAGACGGTAAAGTTGGCTTGATTGCTGGTGTAACTAAAGACCTTATCGGCAAAGTAAAAGCTGGTGATCTCGTTAAGATGGTTGCTGAGCAAGTTGGCGGTAAAGGTGGCGGTCGTCCAGATATGGCTCAAGCGGGCGGTACTGACGTTGAAGCACTACCTGAAGCGCTTAAATCTGTACGTACTTGGCTAGAAGAGCGTCTTTAAGCTTAAGTAATTGATACAAAGATGCCCAATCAGTTGATTGGGCATCTTTTATTTTGCCTATTGGAAGAGTGTCTAAACCAGGTTTGATTGAGATTAACCAAGAAGTCTAATGTCAATGTTAGACTTCTTGGTTAATTTTTTATTGCTTCGCCATGACGCGGAGCGTGTGTTTTTTTGTCATATATAGACATTGGTCTTGGGAAGGTGAGGACGGGTGAAAATGCCTCTTATCGTGCAGAAGTTTGGCGGAACGTCAGTGGGTTCAATAGAACGAATCCAACATGTAGCAGAGAAAATCATTGAAGCGAAAAATGAAGGCAATCAGGTTGTGGTTGTGGTCTCTGCTATGTCAGGAGAAACGAATCGGTTGGTTAACTTAGCCACTCAAATCGATAGCGTACCAAATGCTAGAGAATTGGATGTGTTGTTAACTGCAGGAGAACAAGTTTCCATGGCACTGTTGGCGATGACGCTGCACAAGTTAGGTTATGAAGCGACATCGATGACGGGCTATCAAGCTGGGATTCACACCGATTCTAATCATAACAATGCGACGATCGAGCGTATTGATACTACTCCTATTCAAACCTTGTTAGACGACAATCAGATTGTGATTGTGGCTGGCTTTCAAGGTATGAACGCTAAAGGCGACATTACGACATTAGGCCGTGGTGGTTCCGATACCACAGCGGTTGCGTTAGCTGGCGCCCTTCAAGCTAAAGAGTGCCAGATCTATACTGATGTCGATGGCGTTTACTCGTGTGATCCTCGCGTTGTTAAACATTCGAAGAAGTTAGATACCTTAGACTTTCCATCGATGGAAGAGATGGCTCGTCGTGGTGCTAAGGTATTGCACCTTCCGTGCGTGCAGTACGCGTGGCAACACAATGTGCCATTGCGAGTGCTTTCAAGCTTTGAAGAAGGCGAGGGTACATTGATTGCTGGCGACCAGTGTTTGAATGATATTTCTGGCCTCGCTATACAAAGAGATATGGTGCGTATCGAGTGTTTGAATGAGGACCTAGATTCTTTCTTATCGCATTGCCAACTGTTAGGAATTGAAGTCTGTAGTGTGATCGAGGGAACAGAACGGGCAGCACTCATTATTAAACAAGACATAAGTGCCAAATTAAAACTAGTTTTTGATGAGAAAATCCGTAATAGTGAACAGGTTAGTTTGTTAACTGTGGTAGGAAGCCGAACACAAGAAATTGTGGTCAGTTCACATGGATTGTTGTCTGAAGGCGAAATTGATGTACAGCATCACTTATTGCAGCAGCAGTCTTTAACTTTGGTGATATCACCAACGCAAGTCGATACGGCTGCTAACATATTACATAATGCATACATCGTAGCGCGTGAAAAGCAGGGTTATCCCCAAAAAGAAGTGCATTTTGGTTAAATAAACTCAATCGATAGTTTACGAAAATATAACTTTTGTTGGATAATGCTCTCGTAGCTAGATAAATTTAGAGATTACTCAAGGAGCAAAGAATGCTAATTTTGACTCGCCGCGTTGGCGAAACACTGATGATTGGTGATGAAGTAACAGTTACTGTACTAGGTGTTAAAGGTAACCAAGTACGTATTGGTGTTAACGCACCTAAAGAAGTATCTGTTCACCGTGAAGAGATCTACATGCGCATTCAAGCTGAAAAAGGTAATGGTAACGTTGCATCTGGCAACTACTAATACTTTGCGTAGAGAAGAGGCTAGCATTACTGCTAGCCTTTTTTGATCTTGAGGAATGATAATTCGACGTCGAAACATTGGTTCATCGGATAACGTATTTGTTTTGATTTTGCAGAATGAATACTTCACCAAGTTAGGTGCTATTGGTAATTGCTGGGTGTGATAGCGGACGGTGAAATTTCTTTGCCACACTTCAAGATTTATTGGCTTCCCCTATAGCGCGAATACGCATCCCGTAGTATTGTTCATCCAGCGGTAGCACTTGCTGCTGGAGAAATCAGATAATTGTTTTTAGCGGTTTATTATTGCCAATCTTTCGCCTTAATTTTTAAGGGAAAAAGCGCGCTTTTGATGTTGTAAGTTCAAATTGCAAGCGCTTTGATTAAATAGCAAACGGTTGAGTGTTTTTGTCCAATTTTTTTCAATAAAGTGTTTGACATATTTTCGGTAAAACGTAATATGTGCCTCCGCAAGACGGTGAGGTGGCCGAGAGGCCGAAGGCGCTCCCCTGCTAAGGGAGTATGTGGTTTGTAGCTGCATCGAGGGTTCGAATCCCTCCCTCACCGCCATTTCTTGCGAGTCTAAAGTTAGCAACTTAGACAATGTAAATGTGCGTCCTTAGCTCAGCTGGATAGAGTACCTGGCTACGAACCAGGCGGTCGGAGGTTCGAATCCTCCAGGACGCGCCATTCTCTCTTCTCTTACTTGTAAGTGATGTGAGAATAATGAATTAGGTGAGGTGGCCGAGTGGCCGAAGGCGCTCCCCTGCTAAGGGAGTATGTGGTTTGTAGCTGCATCGAGGGTTCGAATCCCTCCCTCACCGCCATTCATTACAGGCCGATGGCCTTTTTTTTTCTTCGTAGCAAGAAGAATGTGATATATTTCACAACTTCATTCTTAATGAATGAACATCGTGCGTCCTTAGCTCAGCTGGATAGAGTACCTGGCTACGAACCAGGCGGTCGGAGGTTCGAA
>NZ_JAEFCE010000020.1:0-80037 GCF_016406055.1 Vibrio sp. IB15 | reverse complement strand
TACTACCGTTTTTGTTTTTAGTTCCCGCTAATCCGCGATGAACCAAAAAAAAGCCTAACATGAAGTTAGGCTTTTTAGTCAATCAGCGCTTTTTACAGCGGGATTTCTTTCAGCGATTACTGAGCAGCAGGTGCTTCAGCATTATCAATGCTAAGTAGTTCAACTTCGAATACTAGCGTTGAGTTAGCTGGGATAGTCGGTGTATCTTGCTCACCGTATGCTAGCTCTGGCGGGATTACGAATTTGTACTTAGAACCAACTTGCATTAGTTGTACGCCTTCAGTCCAACCTGGGATTACGCGGTTTAGTGGGAATGTTGCTGGTTCGCCACGGTCGTAAGAGCTGTCGAACTGAGTACCGTCAGTTAATGTACCTTTGTAGTGTACTTGAACGGTATCTGTGTCTTTTGGAGAAGCGCCTTCACCTTGTGTCATTACTTGGTAAAGTAGACCTGATTCAGTTTGCTTAACGCCTTCAGTTTTTGCGAACTCAGCACGGAAGTCGTCACCTGCTTTCTTAGTTTCAGCTGATTTCTCTGCCGCTTGTGCTTGCATAGTTTCAGCAACACGCTTGTCTAGAGCTTCAAGCGCTGCACGAGTTTCTTCTTCGTTAAGTGCAGTTTTCTCTGCGAATACGTCTTCAATACCTTGAAGAACCATGTCTTTGTCTAGGTTAATGCCTAGCTCGCTTGGCTTATCAATGCTTGTGCTCAGGTAGTTAGCGAAAGATACGCCGATTGCGTATGCCGCTTTGTCATCTTCGGTTTTAAAGTTTACTGCTTCTACTTTAACTTCTTCTACTTGAGGTGCTTCTGCCTTTGGTTCTTCTTTCTGACAACCAACTGCTAGCATAACCGTTGCGGCAAGCAGTGATACTTTTAAAACTGATTTCATTGAATTCTCCAATTAATGGCCAAGCCATTGGTTATTGTGCACAAATCTAATGATTAGATTGGTGTGAATACGTTAGTTATAACAATATACTAGTCATATGTCTTTCGACACAAACCGGATTATTAGAAGTGATGCAAATATTTTTCCATTCCTTGCTATGTGCAATTGTCATCACCTTGTTAAATGGATGCTTTTTCTTTCAAGACGATGAGCAGCGTTGGGAAATTGAGCCCAGCGGCGCCACCAGCTTTGCTTTAAGCAGAGATGGACGCTTCGCCCTGCTCTACTCTCAACAGAAACAATTGCTGCTTTGGGACCTTGCCGGAAACAAAGAGTTAGCCCAACTTGGCCCTCAAGATCAGTCCGAAAACCAAGTGTCGCGTATTCGAATCTCTGACAATGGCCGCTTTGCCATTACTGCCAGCCAAATGAACTTTGCCGTTTGGGACCTATCCTGGACCCAAGCTGAAGGACTATGGTCTATCTCTGACGGCTTGATTCGCGATGTTGATATCTCTAGCAATGGTGAAAAAGTACTGCTCGGTTTATCGAATGGTAAAGCCATCTATGTGGACTTAGTCACCGGACGCCGTCTGGAGTTCCTTGCTCATAGAGAAAAAGTTAATTCCGTCGCCCTTTCTTCGAACGGTCGCTATGCGCTTTCTGGTGGTAACGACTACAAAGCCTACCTGTGGGACACCGAAACTGGCTTAGTATTGCGCACCTTTGAACACGAACAAAGAGTCGTACGTGTTGCCCTACAACGTGACGGTAATTTAGCTTTTACCTCTGATGGTGGTAATCAAGCGATGATTTGGGATCTTGAAACGGGCGAACCTCAAGCCCAGCTGCAGAGTTGGTCTCGACAACTGATATTCTCGAGCGCCCGCTTTTCTGATGATGGCAGCATGTTGGTGACAGGCACTCCATCAAGCCAAGTGAGCGTGTGGAATACTCAGGATGGCAAACGACTTTCACGACACGATGCAGAGCCATTAAAAGATACTCGCCCTCCTCGTGCGGTAGTGTATGATGCAGCCTTTGATGATAAGAACCGTGTAATATCGGGCACCTCTGCGGGCATCGCCCAAGCTTGGAATGTGGATTAAGAACGATGACAGAAAAGCGAGTTGAACAGTTAGAAAGCCGCGTGAATGACTTAGAATGTCAGCTAGCTTTCCAAGAACAGACCATTGAAGAACTCAATGAAGCGCTTAGCCAACAACAGATGTTGATCACTAAGATGCAAGACCAAATGAAATATGTAGTGGGTAAAGTGAAGAACATTGATGGTTCGAACTTAGCTGACGCATCTGAAGAGACGCCACCACCACATTACTAATGTACGTTGCCAATGAGCTGAGGCTTGTTGGTCTGGTTGAAAAACAAAAGGCGACAGAGAATATCTGTCGCCTTTTGCGTATTTGATTGGGAACTTGAGTTACACCGAAGCTTAGCTAGTCATCGGCATAAATCTTAACTTCCACTCGACCTTCTGTATCGACACTAGCACGGTACATGCCGGAACTGTTCATGCCGAAGTGAATGTCACCTTGGTCATCAATCGCAATCAAACCACCTTCACCGCCCATGGTTTTCAGTTTACCTTGGATGATATGTTCACATGCGGTATGAACGTCTTCTTTAAGATAACGCATGCGCGCAGCTACATCACTGGCAACCATTTTTCTTAAGAAGAGCTCACCCATGCCTGTGGTAGAAACCGCAACATTACCATTCTCAGCAATTGTGCCCGCACCAATGATTGGCGAATCACCGACTCGGCCGTACTTCTTGTTTGTCACACCACCAGTACTGGTCGCTGCTGCCAAGTTGCCCGATTGGTCTAATGCCACAGCGCCAACCGTGCCGTACTTTTTGTCGTCTGGATATTTCTCAGCTTGCTGCTCATCGTATTTCGCTTCAGACAGAGCAAATATGCCTTTTTCTTTCATCGATTGAAGCTGTTCGTAACGACGCTCAGTGAAGAAGTAGTCTTGCTCAGTAAATGTATAGTCGTGTTCAAAGGCAAACTTCTCCGCCCCTTCTCCAATCAACAGTACATGGTCGCTTTTCAGCATTACATCGCGAGCTAATTCGATCGGGTTCTGAATGTGGCGAACACCAGCAATGGCACCCGCATCCATTTCACGACCGTGCATCACCGACGCATCCATTTCCACAAACTCATCATGCGTAAGAACGGAGCCCTTACCCGCATTGAAGTGTGGGCTGTCTTCCATCACCTTTACCGATGCCACAACAGCATCCAAAGCATCACCGCCAGATTGCAGTACTTGGTAACCCGCCAATACTGACTTTTCTAACGCCTCAGTAATGCCCGCTTTTAGCTCATCACTCATTTGCTCTCGCAAAATGGTTCCAGCACCACCGTGAATGGCAATTGAAAAAGGTTGCGACATCTAAACTCTCCACTGACGTATTCTTGTTATGTGTTGCTATCAATATCATATCCAAAGCTCGATGTCTGATAGCAACAACAAATCTTTCGCTAGCGGTCATGCTCACGCCAGAAAGCACAACCCCAATACGAAAAAAGCCTCCACAAGGGAGGCTTTCATATTCTTGAACTAATCCGTTAGGTCGGTATTAGTGAGAACCACAGCTACCGCCGCCGCAGCAGCCGTCTTTTTTCTCTTCACCGTGGTCGTGGCCTTCGCCACCACAGCAACCACCTTCGTGGTCATGGTCGTGACCGTGGCTGCCACAGCCACCAGCTTGGTGTACGTGACCGTGTTGAACTTCTTCTTCAGTCGCTTCACGAACCGCTACTACTTCAACGTCAAACGTTAGAGTTTGGCCAGCTAGCATGTGGTTACCATCAACAACAACTTCGTCGCCGTCTACTTCAGTTACTTCTACTGGAATTGGACCTTGGTCTGTATCCGCTAGGAAGCGCATGCCAACTTCGATTTGTTCAACACCTTGGAATACGTCAGCAGAAACACGTTGTACTAGAGCATCGTTGTGCTCGCCGTAAGCGTCTTCTGGAGTAACAGTTGCAGAGAACTTGTCGCCAGCTACTTTGCCTTCAAGCTCTTTTTCAAGACCTGTAATTAGGTTGTTATGACCGTGAAGGTAATCTAGTGGAGCTTCTGCAGTTGATTGGTCAACTACTACGCCATCTTCAAGTTTCACTTGATATGCAACACTAACTACTACGTTCTTTTCAATTTTCATGAGAGCTCCAAGGAGGTTTGGACTAAGCTCCAACAGTTGAGCTTAGGAAAAATTCTGTACCCGGATATTATGGGGATCAATTATCGAAACTCAATCACTCAGGCTTAAAAATACCGATCATTTCTTGATTCGCGTGTTCAGATTTCTCTACAGTTTTCGGTTTGCGTTGCTCTGAGAAGTCGCAATCGACACATTCCACTAACTCAATATTGTTCTCAATCCACCAGCGAAGCGTGTCTTGAGTATTGCAGCTTGGGCAGCTTGCCCCTGCGATAAAGCGTTTTTTCTGTTTCACGTTAATATCCTTTACTACTCTGGATTCGCGGTTCTCTATGCTTGATGTGAAAGCGAATAGGACCACGTTTATTATTAGGTATCTCTGGGCAATGGCTTTTGGCTCAAAGCATTCATTACAAGCTCGAACCATTCACTCTAAGCTGAAGCTATTGCCAATAGTTTCGAGATTGGTGGTCATTCTCCATCTCATGTCCAAAGATCTCTTCAAGCTCTTTACGAGCCTCTTTCGCTCTTTGGGCTAACTCTGCGTCTTCATTATGCTGAGGCAGTAACTCTTTCAGCATACCATTATCCAACTTCCTAAAATGTGCTTCTGCTCGCTTCGCTTTGTATGGATGCATGCCAAGTTCAGTCAGAGTTTGACGGCCAAGGTCTAGTGCGCCTAGGAAGGTTTCACGCGAGTAGTTGTTTACCCCGTGATTAAGCAATTGGTAGGCTTCAACACGGCTTCGCGCACGCGCCAAGATTTTAAGACGTGGGAAGTGCTGCTTACACAAATCGACGGTTTTCATGATTTCATCAGGAGAGTCTGTACACAACACTATCGCTTCCGCTTTATCCGCCCCCGCAGCGCGTAACAGCTCTAAGTGAGTGGAATCACCGTAAAATACCTTGTAGCCAAACTTTCTCAGGATGTGGATTTGGCTAGCGTCACTTTCCAAGATCGTAATACGGATCTTATTGGCGTACATCAGACGTCCAATGATCTGACCAAAACGACCGAAGCCGGCAATAATCACTCGAGGGCTACGATCAACCACATCCGAGGACATCGCATTCTCGCTAATTTGATTCAATTGGCGAGCAAAGAACTTATCTTGGAGCTTAAGCATTAATGGCGTGGTCACCATTGAGAGACTCACCACAACTAGCAAGAACGACACTTGTTCACCACTCAAGATGCCTTGTGCACTTGCCGCTGTGAAGATAACGAAAGCGAATTCACCACCTTGGCTAAGAATCATTGCCATGCGACTACGTGCTTTGGCTTGAGTACCAAAAATTCGAGCAAGGGCGTACAGAACCAAACCTTTTAGTACGACTAGCGCTAGAACAGCGATCAATATTGCAAATGGGCTTTCGGCCAACAATCCCAAGTTAACGGCCATACCCACTGAGATGAAGAACAGACCAAGCAACAACCCTTTGAACGGGTCAATCGCGATTTCCAGCTCATGTCGGTATTCACTCTCCGCCAGAAGCACACCAGCTAGGAAAGTACCCAATGCCATCGACAAGCCGATCTGTTGCATGATAACGGCAATACCAATCACCAATAGCAGAGCCGCAACGGTGAACAACTCACGTACACCACTCATTACCACATAGCGGAAAAGAGGCCTCAACAAGAAGTGACCGCCCACCAGCAAACCAACCACGCCACCTAGCATCCACAGCATGTCTGCCCAGCTTCCGCCGGTGTTACCAGCAAGCAGAGGCAGCATAGCCAACATTGGTATTACGGCAATATCTTGGAAAAGCAAAACCGCAAAGCCAGATTGCCCAGCTTCTTTCCCCCCAAGCTCTCGCTCTTCAATAACCCTTAAAGCGATAGCAGTCGAGGACAAGGCCAAACCCATACCTATTACTAGGCTCGTTTGCCACGTTAAACCGAACATGCAGGCGATGGCAGTAATAATCAGAGTGGTGATCAGCACCTGCGCGCCACCGAGCCCGAGAATAGGCGCTCGCATCTGCCACAATTTTTTAGGGTTAAGCTCTAAACCAATCAGGAAGAGCAGCAGCACCACCCCGAATTCGGAAAAGTGTAGAATCGCTTCTACGTCACTAATTAAACCAAGCCCCCATGGGCCAATTGCCACACCCGCCAGCAAGTAGCCCAAAACTGAGCCTAAACCTGCGCGCTGTGCGATAGGAACAGCAACCACCGCGGCAGCTAAAAATATAACGCTACTTTGCAAAAATTCATTAGTCAGAGCCATCGTTCGCTCCTATATCTTGTAGCGGGTCTCGCAACCAGTTTCGATACGCTTCTGCATGTTGATACCGTGTCATATCTGTGACATTTCGTGCCCAGTGTAAAACCAATGGTGGTATCCAATTCATCTGACACAAAGCAGCTGTGAGTTCGAAAGGTTGTAAAATCTCTTGTAATGGATATTTATTATAGCCTGCTGCTCCAAACGCCTCTTCTTTACCACCCGTAGTGATAACACTGCGCCAGTGTTTACCTTTCAGTGCACTTTGCTCACCAAACGCAAAGCCTTTACCCAAGACTCGGTCAAACCACTCTTTTAACAGTGAAGGACAGGAATACATAAACAGAGGGTGTTGGAACACAATCACATCATATTCAAGGAGCAGAGAATGCTCGTAAGGCACATCGATAAAGAAATCAGGATAGATGGCATAGAGGTCGTGAATTTTAACGTGCTCGAGCGACTCTATTTTCTTAACCATCATCTGATTGGCAATAGAGGTTTCTGGCTCTGGGTGCGCGTAGATAACCAATACTTTGGGCACTACTTTGTCTGTCGAGGGAGTATTACTCATTCCTTTGAAGCTTTCCTTTTAAGGCTAAACGGTGGCAAGGCCACAAGAATTTAAGCAAAAGTTATTAATATGTTATTGGCATCATAACGCAAATTGCATTGTGATCGACTTTTATCTGGTTTAAGCCTACTATGCAGGCGTCTGTTCATCTCTAATTTCAATGCTATTTCTATGATTACTTTCTCTGATATTCAATTGCTACGCGGCGGTAAGCCCCTCCTCGACCAAGCATCTGCGACTCTTCACCCTGGCGACAAGATTGGCTTGGTGGGTAAAAACGGCTGTGGTAAATCGACGCTGTTCGCTTTAATTAAAGACGAACTATCGATTGATGCTGGCTCATTCAGCAAACCTGCTCACTGGGAAATGGCGTGGGTTGCTCAAGAAACCCCAGCATTAGAAAGAACAGCAATTGAATACGTGATTGATGGTGACCGTGAATATCGTGGCCTTGAAGGTCAGCTGCAAAAAGCGGAAGTAGCCGACAACGGCACACTCGTCGCAGAGATTCACGGCAAGATAGAAACCATTGGTGGTTACAGTATTAAGGCTCGCGCAGCCGAATTGCTAGACGGCCTAGGCTTTAGCCAAGAACAAATGACGTGGAACCTGACCCAATTCTCAGGTGGTTGGCGTATGCGTTTGAACCTAGCGCAAGCCCTACTGTGCCGCAGTGACTTACTGCTGCTCGATGAGCCAACCAACCACTTGGACTTAGATGCGGTAATGTGGCTAGAGCGTTGGCTACAAAGCTACCCTGGCACACTGATTCTTATCTCGCACGATAGAGACTTCTTAGACCCTATCGTCAACCGCATCGTGCACGTAGAAAACCAAAAGTTAAATGAGTACACAGGTAACTACTCATCGTTTGAGAATCAACGAGCGCAAAAACTGATTCTGCAACAGGCGATGTACCAGAAGCAGCAAAAGCAGATGGCTCACATGCAGAGCTACATCGACCGTTTCCGTTATAAAGCTTCAAAGGCTCGCCAAGCGCAAAGCCGTATTAAAGCGCTAGAGAAAATGGAACAAGTACTGCCAGCTCAGTTTGATAACCCATTCAGCTTTGAGTTCAGAGAACCAGACGCACTACCAAACCCAATCATGATGATGGATGAGGTCTCTGCAGGCTACGATGACAAATTAATCCTAGAGAAGATTCGCCTTAACCTTGTTCCGGGTAGCCGTATCGGTCTACTGGGTCGTAACGGCGCAGGTAAATCGACACTTATTAAGCTGCTTTCTGGCGAACTGAAACAGCAAGGTGGCGAGCTGAGCTACTCACAAGGCGTTAAGATTGGTTACTTCGCACAGCATCAACTAGAAACGCTGCACCCAGAAGAGACACCACTGCAACACATGATGCAGATTGCGCCTAAACACACCGAACAGCAGCTGCGTGATTATCTAGGTAGCTTTGGCTTCCAAGGCGAGAAAGCACTGGATAAAGTGACTCCTTTCTCAGGTGGCGAGAAAGCACGTTTAGTATTGGCGCTGCTGGTATGGCAAAAACCGAACCTGTTGCTACTCGATGAACCAACTAACCACTTGGATCTCGACATGCGTCAGGCTCTGACATTTGCTCTACAGACGTTTGAAGGCGCGATGGTTATCGTATCGCACGACCGTTACCTACTTCGTGCAACTACCGATGACCTGTACCTTGTGCACGACCGCCAAGTTGCGCCGTTTGACGGTGACCTGAACGATTACTACAAGTGGCTAACCGAACAGCAAAAAGTGGAACGCAAAGAAGCACAAGCGCAGGCTCCAGCGAAAGATGGTGCCAACAGTGCTGCTGCGAAAAAAGAGCAAAAGCGTAAAGAAGCGGAGTTCCGTAAGTTAACCGCACCAATCCGTAAAAAGCTGACTCAATTTGAAAAGCAGATGGATAAACTGACGCTTGCTCTTGAAGAAGCCGAGCAACAATTATCCGACACTTCACTGTATGAAGCTGAAAATAAGGCTAAACTGAATGAAGTACTCGCCCTACAAGCGAGCAGTAAGTCACAACTTGAAGAAGTTGAAATGGATTGGATGTCCACTCAAGAAGAGCTTGAGCAGATGGAACAGGATATGGATAACTTATGAGCCCAAAGCACGCCCCAATATCACTAACACTGGAACGACTATGGCAATTTAGCCTTCAGTATTACAGTGTGCGCGGTGTTAAAGATGCGTGCTTAACTTTGCAAAACCAGTTCCACGGCAACGTCAATCTACTGCTGCTCCTCAAATGGCTCGATGAGCAGCAAGTGTCTTTTGCAGAAGAAGAGTGGCACAAAGTACAGCAGTGCTTAAGCCGCTCCGAAACCCTACTTCATAGTTATCGAGAGTTACGTAAACACCTTAAAGAGCATGTTGTCGACTCTCTATACCGTGAAGCCTTACAGTTTGAACTGCAACTTGAGAAGCAGCAGCAATCCGATCTTGTCGACTGTATCAACTCATTGCAACTGTTCACTAATCAACAAGCGCCGTTGGCTCTGCAATATTGTCGTCTACTCGGGGCAGAAAATCTCTATGACGCATTTTCTGAACCCGCCCCTCAGCCTTAACTCGTTTTCTTTCTCTTTTGAGTTGTTCCGGTACAAGCTTACTCTCGTATTGATATTTCGCTGCACCTAGCAAAACGAGTGCTCATAGCAAGCAGAGGCTAGCTCGTACAAGTTTGATAATATTCAATCAGTTACTCACAACATGTTTTACATTGAGTCTCAGTGAAAGGCTTGCGCTTGCACCGAGAATCAACCAAGCTCAAATAAAAACGTGGGCGCATCGCAATACTTAATACTTTTCAAAGCCCATAAAAAGCACGGACTGTTTTATGACCATATTTACCGCAGCGGCTGGTTTATCTAACCCACACTTACAAACTTTAGTGCCAAGGTTTATCAGAAAGCAGGCGTTGTTCCATCCTACATGGCAAACCTTAGAAACGCCTGATGGTGATTTCCTAGACCTTGCTTGGAGTGAATCACCAGATAACGATGAACTGACGAGCAACAAACCTATCTTTATTCTGTTTCACGGATTAGAGGGCAGTTTTGAGAGCCCTTATGCCAACGGGCTGATGAATGCGTTTGCCAAGGATGGTTGGTTGTCGGTGATGATGCATTTTAGAGGCTGTAGCGGTAAACCGAACCGCTTGGCACGTGCCTACCATTCTGGCGAAGTCGAAGATGCTCGCTTTTTCCTAAGACACCTGCACGCACAGTTTCCCAACAACCCTAAGGTGGCGGTCGGCATCTCTTTAGGCGGAAACATGCTAGCAAATTATCTGGCTGAGTATGCAGGCGATCCCCTGCTATCAGCAGCAACCATAGTGTCAGCCCCTTTTGATCTAGCTTGTTGCGCGAGTCGCATTGAGAAAGGCTTCTCTAAGCTCTACAAGAAGTACCTGCTCAGCTCTCTCAAATCAAACGCCCTAAAAAAGATTAACCTGCTGCAAGAGAAGCTCGACATCACCGCTGAGACAATCAAGAGGATTGATAAGTTGTATGAGTTTGATGAACGAATCACCGCGCCTCTGCATGGATTCAAGAACGCTCAAGACTATTACGCACAGTGCTCGGCTCTTCCTAAGCTCAATAAGATAAAGCTACCAACTCAGATCATCCACGCTAAAGACGATCCTTTTATGACCGATGATGTGATTCCTAAGTTCGTTCTGCCGGATAACATCGATTATCGCTTGTTCCAGAAAGGGGGTCATGTTGGGTTCATTACTGGTAGTACACTAAAACCAAGGTTTTGGTTAGAAGAAGCGCTACCAGCCTATTATGAAAGTATCCAAGGTTCAGCATAACGACGAAGCCTTGCTAAATATAAACGCGAAACCTTGGTAAGATAGCGCAGTCCCTAATTGGGGTTGCACTATAAACATCACTAGACACACTCATCAACATATCAATGAACATAAAAGAGAGAAGTATTTATGATCATCCCATGGAAAGACATCGAGCCTGATACGCTGGAAAACCTCATCAAGGAATTCGTACTGCGTGAGGGTACAGACTACGGCGACGTGGAGATCTCTCTACAAAACAAGATTGACCAAGTGAAACATCAATTAGCTTCTGGTGAGGCCAATATCGTGTTTTCCGAACTGCACGAAACCGTTGATATCCAGCTCACAAAACGCTTCTAAGCTGCGCTTAACACAGAGCCGTGTTATAGTGGAAAACGATTGCTAACAAGTAAGTTACTCATAAGACAAGGGTTGTCATGTCCGCTAAACATCCAATTATTGCGGTGACGGGTTCTTCAGGAGCCGGCACCACCACTACCTCAGAAGCCTTCCGAAAAATGTTCAATATGATGGACGTGAAGGCTGCTTGGGTTGAAGGGGATAGTTTTCACCGCTTCACTCGACCAGAAATGGACGTCGAGATCCGCAAGGCACGTGAGCAAGGTAAGCACATCAGCTACTTCGGCCCACAAGCCAACGACTTCGCAGCATTAGAAGAGTTTTTCCGTAAGTACGGTAATGAAGGTACTGGTAAAGTACGTAGTTACCTACATACGTTCGATGAAGCTGTGCCTTATAATCAAATGCCTGGCACCTTCACGCCATGGCAAGATATCCCTGAAAATTCAGACGTGATGTTTTACGAAGGTCTACACGGCGGTGTGGTTGATGGCGACATTAATGTCTCTCAACACGTCGACCTGCTGATTGGCATGGTTCCTATCGTAAACCTAGAGTGGATTCAAAAGTTCGTTCGTGACACACGCGATCGTGGCCACTCACGCGAAGCAGTAATGGACTCCATTGTTCGTTCAATGGATGATTACCTTAACTATATTACCCCGCAATTTTCGCGTACTCATATCAACTTTCAGCGTGTCCCAACCGTAGATACATCAAACCCACTTAACGCCAAAGGGATTCCAAGTTTAGATGAAAGCTTCGTTGTTATACGTTTGCGCGGCATCAAAAACGTCGATTTCCCGTATCTTTTGGCCATGATTGATGGCTCATTCATGTCTCGTCATAACACACTAGTGGTGCCAGGTGGTAAGATGAGCTTTGCTATGGAGCTCATTGTGAGGCCAATCCTACAACAACTCATCGAAACTGGGAAAATAGGTTAACAAAACGACATTCTGGCTGATTACTTTTCATACCGTGATCATGTGCACAATTTTGCGTAAAAAATCGTAGCTTGGTCACGATTAAAATCAAGAAATAGTACCTGAAAAAGGATACTATTCTTAAACGAAACACAAGATAGCTTGCAGCGCTCATCGAGTGCTCTTATCCTAAGAAGTCAATTCAGGCTTAGCTAAAATACGGAAAGCGGCAAGCATACCCTGCAGAGGAAGTGAGATATTATGGTTCTAGGTAAACCTCAAACCGATCCAACATTAGAGTGGTTCCTTTCACACTGTCATATTCATAAGTACCCTTCAAAAAGTACTTTGATCCATGCTGGTGAAAAGGCAGAGACCTTGTACTACATCGTTAAAGGTTCTGTGGCAGTTCTTATTAAAGACGAAGAAGGTAAGGAAATGATTCTTTCTTACCTAAACCAAGGCGACTTCATCGGTGAGCTAGGCTTGTTCGAAGAAGACCAAGAGCGTACAGCTTGGGTTCGTGCTAAATCTCCTTGTGAAGTAGCTGAAATTTCTTTCAAGAAGTTCCGTCAACTTATCCAAGTGAACCCAGACATCCTAATGCGTCTTTCAGCGCAAATGGCAAGCCGTCTACAAGTAACTAGCCAAAAGGTTGGTGACTTAGCGTTCCTTGACGTAACAGGTCGTATCGCTCAAACGCTACTAAACCTAGCGAAACAGCCAGATGCAATGACTCACCCTGACGGCATGCAAATCAAGATCACTCGTCAAGAGATTGGCCAAATCGTTGGTTGTTCTCGTGAGACAGTAGGTCGTATCTTGAAGATGCTAGAAGAGCAGAACCTAATTTCTGCACACGGTAAGACTATCGTGGTATACGGCACTCGTTAATTTCGATTAACTGAGTCAAAAATATGAAAGCCACCAAATGCGAATTTGGTGGCTTTTTCTTTATTGAGAGAAGATACGAGATACGAGATACGAATGGAACACATGAGGCTCTCGCCTTGTAAACATTCTCGAAGCGAAGCGTACCCGAGTTTCTAGGGCAAAAACCGTAATCGTATCTTTCTTTAACCGTTGGTGCTTTCGAAGATCTTGTCCGCCGATGCAGCAACAAAACCGGTATAAAGCTCACCATTGGCCATTGGATAGCGCTTAGCGAACTCATAGAAGCCACCAGGAATCATCTCATTGCCTTCAACAAATGCCACTGGCACTTTGTCTGCCATTGTTGATGATTGCTCTAATAACACCTCTGGAGAGCCTTTTACCTCACCACCAGATGCGTTAATCGTAAAGCTAGCATCACTCAGGTAGTCATTCACTGCTTGTACTTCATCGAACTTGTTCAGTTGATTGACACTAACCGTGAAGTGGTTAGCACCGTAACCGTGAGCGGCTAACCAAGAGGCGTATTCGCTCTCCTTCGCTAACAGTTGGAAATCAGCGAAGCTCAAATCCCAAAGGCGGCCACCAAAT
Organism: Vibrio sp. IB15; assembly: GCF_016406055.1. Classification (NCBI taxonomy): domain Bacteria; kingdom Pseudomonadati; phylum Pseudomonadota; class Gammaproteobacteria; order Vibrionales; family Vibrionaceae; genus Vibrio; species Vibrio sp. IB15. Next base: position 66,568 of record NZ_JAEFCE010000020.1, on the reverse strand, counting down.
AGGAATTCGTGTCCCTCTAACTTACTTGCATCAACCTGCTCAACCAATTTGGCAACGATCTGCTGTAATTCACCAGAACACTCTTCTACCTTCAACTCACTAATGAACACTTTCGGTTGTTTTGGGTCTGGGTGTTCGTAGTGTTTAGCCACTAGCTTCTTGCTTTCAAACAAGTAATCGCCACATGCTTTGTAACCTAGCTCAAGGAAAGGTTTGGCTAATGTTTCAATACCTAGAGGGGCAACATTAAAAGTACGCAATGCAATGTGATCATTGATCAGCGCTTCATCTTCTTTTAGCAAGTGATGTACTTTCTCTGCCGACGGGCAAAGTCTGTGAATGTAATCGTCCCATAGTGATTTAAAGAGTAGATCGGGCGTCATGGTGACTCCTTGTCAGAGGTTCTAGCAAGCTAGTGATTTGGATTAGAAAGGGAGAGACTGAGACACAAAGTCAGCAGCCATCAGCCTGTGACATACTTGTTCTATTATTATCTACCGCCCAATCTTGACGCTGAGCGTGGTTAAAATAAGGAAGCGATACGCTGCTTCCTTATTTCATAACTAATGAATGAGCTTTCGCTCAATATCAATCTAAACTACAGCTCGATACCTGGGCTAAACGTAGCTGGCAGTTGAGTTTCACCACCTTCCATTGAAGCCATTGGGTAAGCACAGTAATCTGCCGCATAGTAAGCACTTGGGCGTAAGTTGCCAGAAGCACCCGGACCACCAAATGGTGCATCACCACTTGCGCCTGTGAGTTGGCGGTTGCGGTTAACAATACCCGCACGGATATGGTCAACGAAGTATTCCCACTCAGAATCGTCTGTCGATACTAAACCTGCTGACAAACCAAAGCGTGTGTCGTTAGCTAATTCAACCGCTTGCTCTAGCGACTGATAACGAACCACTTGTAGCAATGGGCCGAAGTACTCTTCATCTGGCAGGTCAGCAATGTTGGTTGCATCGATAATGCCCGGAGAAACAAACGCCGCTTCGCCTGCTTTTGCCTCTACTAGGCTGACACCCCCCAGAGACTGCAGGTTAGCTTGTGCGTCTAGAATAAACTTAGCGGCAGCTTCAGAGATTTGAGGCCCCATGAAAGGTGCAGGTTCAGCAAATGGCTGATCAACACGAATCTTTTGCGTCGCTGCGACCAGTTTGTCGAGTAGCAGATCGCCCTTCTCGCCAACAGGAACATACAGGCGACGAGCACATGTACAACGTTGACCAGCACTGATGAACGCTGATTGGATAATGGTGTATACCGTTGCGTCTGCGTCACCGTATTGGTCACTGATCACCATAGGGTTATTACCACCCATCTCTAGTGCCAGCATCTTGCCCGGTTGACCCGCGAATTGACGGTGCAGGATATGACCCGTATTAGCACTACCTGTAAATAGTACGCCATCAAGACCTTTAGCATCAGCCAGTGCGATGCCGGTCTCTTTAGCACCTTGCACTAGGTTGATTACGCCAGCAGGAAGACCCGCTTCTTGCCATAGCTTCATTGCGAACTCACCTGTCCAAGGCGTCTGCTCTGAAGGTTTGAATACCACTGTATTTCCCGATAGCAATGCAGGAACAATATGACCATTTGGTAGGTGACCTGGGAAGTTGTAAGGGCCAAATACCGCCATCACGCCCAATGGACGGTGACGAAGTACAATTTGGTTACCAGCCGCTTCACGTGATGCTTCACCGGTACGCTCGTGATAAGCACGAATAGAGATAGCGATCTTGCCCGCCATTGCGCCCGCTTCAGTGCGAGTTTCCCAAATAGGTTTACCCGTCTCTTTTGCGATAATTTGCGCGATCTCTTCGCTGTTCTCTTTTACTTTTTCTGCGAACTTCAACACGATCGCTTCACGCTCAGCAAAGCTCAGTTTTTTCCAAACTAGGAACGCTTCGCGAGCCGCTGCCACTGCAGATTCAACCTGTGCCGGTGTTGCGCTATCACCCTGCCACACTACTTCATTGTTGTATGGGCTTACTGATGTCATGGCATCACCTTGACCCGCTACCCATTGTCCTGCTATCCACTGAGTCATACTTCTATCCTTAAAATCTTCGACAGATAATCGCCGCTCTTATTGAGCCAACATGCGAACGAATTCGCCTTCTTTTACTTCAAGAGCGCTTGCTACTTCAGATGATAAAATCACTGTATCGCTTGCTTGGTCATACGCACCTTTCGCGGCCACTGCGCGGAAGTTCTCAAATGAGGTATTACCAATTAGGAAGTCTTTAGAGCTAGAGTGCTCTGCAATTTGAACCTGTGCTCGAATAGAGTGACGTACAGATTCGATGTTTCTTAAATCACACTCGACCGTTGGTCCCGCATCAAAGATGTCGACATAACCACGATTCGTGAAACCTTCACGTTCCAACAGTTTCAATGCTGGGCGGGTATTATCGTGCACTTGACCAATCACCGCCTGAGCTTCTTCACTCAATAGGTTTACATAGATTGGCAGTTTCGGCATAAGGTCTGCGATGAAGCCTTTCTTACCAATCCCCGTTAGGTAATCGGCTAGTGTGAAATCAATCGAGAAGAAGTGCTCTTGCAACCACTTCCAGAATGGCGAGTTACCTTCTGCATCTGATACACCACGCATCTCAGCAAAGATCGTTTTTGAGAAACGCTCTGGGTGCTCAGCCATCAGTAGGAAACGACACTTAGACATCAGTCGACCGTTTAAGCCTTTGCGGTAATCAGGACGTAAGAACAGCGTACAAATTTCGCTGCAGCCTGTGTAGTTATTACCAAACGTCAACAGCTTAACCACGTTATTCACTTTAAGGCGCTGTGAAGAGTGAACCACTTTACTGATGTGGTACGAGTAAAAAGGCACATCCCAGCCAATGGAAGCTTCGATGCCTGTTGTACCAGCAACTTCGCCAGTTTCAGCGTCGAAACCCACCATTAGATAGCCTTCATCACCGGGTTCGGTCACGTCTGCTTTCGCAAAGCTGTATTCAGAATGGGTAATTCGGTTAGTTAACAATTCTTCGTTAACCGGAAGAGATGTGAATCCATGACCTGATTCAACTGCACAGGTGTGCAGCGCATCGTAATCAGACAGTTTTATTGGGCGAACAACTAGCATCAATATTCCCTCCAGATGCAAAATAGGCCCAAAACCAGAAGCTTGGGCCTTTAGCAGTACGTCATGGGATCGCTCTAATGGCGATCATTCCTATGACGCCGCTCAGGCTAAACTAGCGTAGCGATTGCTTTGTCTAGTTTTGATAAGCCTTCTTCAATTTCTTGTTTAGTGATAACCAGTGATGGAGTAAAACGAACCACGTTTGCACCCGCAACCAGTACCATTAGGCCTTGCTCGCCTGCTGCTACTAATACGTCACGCGCTCGTCCTTGCCATTCGTCATTCAGTGCAGCACCTAACAATAGGCCTTTACCACGAATCTCACTGAAAATTTGGTATTTGTCGTTAATCTTAGTTAGACCATCACGGAATAGCGCTTCACGCTCTTTTACGCCTTCTAGAGTTTCAGGTTGGCTAACTACGTCAACCACTGCTTCAGCTACCGCACACGCCAGTGGGTTACCACCGTATGTAGAACCGTGCGTACCAACCTTAAGGTGTGTAGCCAGTTCAGACGTCGTCAGCATTGCGCCGATAGGGAAACCGCCACCTAGAGACTTCGCTGTGCTTAGAATGTCTGGCGTCACGCCCAGACCTTGGTAAGCATAGAAGTTACCAGTACGGCCATTACCTGTTTGTACTTCATCAAAAATCAGCAGTGCATTGTGCTTGTCACACAGTTCACGAACCGTATTCACGAACTCAGCCGTTGGAGAAATGATACCGCCCTCGCCTTGCAGAGGTTCCATCATGATTGCACAAGTGCGATCAGAGATATGCGCTTCTAGAGCCGCAATATCATTGTAAGGCAGGTGAGTTACATCGCCAGGTTTTGGACCGAAGCCATCAGAGTAAGCCTCTTGACCACCAACGGTTACAGTAAAGAAAGTACGACCGTGGAAACCTTGTTTGAATGCAATGATTTCAGATTTCTCAGGACCGTGAACAACCGCTGCCCAACGACGAGCTAGCTTAAGTGCTGCCTCATTCGCTTCTGCGCCAGAGTTCGCAAAGAATACTTTTTCTGCAAAACATACGTCAGTTAGCTTCTTCGCTAGACGCAGTGCAGGTTCGTTAGTCATTACATTACTTAGGTGCCAAATCTTATTTGCTTGCTCAGTAACGGCATTCACCATTGCTGGGTGACAGTGACCCAAACAGCTCACAGCAATACCACCAGCAAAGTCGATATACTCTCGCCCTTGTTGGTCCCATACACGTGCGCCTTCCCCTTTTACCGGGATCATTTCCATTGGGTTATAACAAGGCACCATCACCTCATTAAACAGACTACGTTCTACATTATTTTCCACTGTCATCGTACATTCCTTCTCGATACCGCAAGCTTCGCAAATAAGCGTAATGATTCATAAGTGAGACGAAAAAATTTTGTCTCGCTACAATCCCGCCGCAGCATTATATTTACATTTAATTAACGTTTTCAATAGTAGATTATTCTTTAGCCATCCCTCACAACCAGCTAAACCTCACTACCTATGACTATTTATGCATCAATCAACCTGTTTTATGAAGCTTTTTTTACGTATGCGCCTATCCTGCAAAGGCAAAGCCTTACTGGCACAGCGGTATATTGGGTTCAAAAGGAAATACGGCGAATAACTTTGCATAGGCTAAAAACTTAGCCTGGTGAGGAAGAAATGTTATAAAAAGTGATCGGCGTCAGAAGGATCGAGCTCGGTAAAACTCGAATTAAAACGTATAACGAAGGAGTTCGCAGGTTAAGCTCACCTATTTAGGAGAGTAAAACACCTGCTTTAAACACTTAACGTGCTAAAAAGTTAGCCAGAAGTTGGTGCCCTTGCTCTGTTTTAATCGATTCAGGGTGGAACTGAACCGCATCAATTGGCAAGGTTTTGTGTTGATAGCCCATGATCTCATCCATACTGCCATCTTCAAGCTCTGTCCAAGAAGTCAGTTCAAAGCAATCTGGTAGTGTGCCGTTTTTCACCACAAGGGAGTGGTAACGCGTGACGGTTAGTGGGTTATTCAGACCTTGGAAAACACTCTTCCCATTGTGGCGTATCGGTGAGGTTTTACCGTGCATCACTTGTCTTGCTCTCACCACTTCACCGCCAAACACCTGAGCAATGGCTTGATGGCCAAGACACACACCTAAGATTGGCAACTTGCCAACGAAGTGTTCTATGACTTGTAGAGAGATACCCGCATCATCCGGTGTACAAGGCCCTGGGGATATCACAAGGTGACTAGGATTCAGCGCTTCAATGCCCGCAATATCAATTTCATCATTGCGTACAACTTTTACAGTTACCCCTAACTCACAGAAATACTGATATAAGTTATAGGTAAAAGAGTCGTAGTTATCGATGATAAGTAACATGAGTGAAATCGTTTGCTAAATACTAAATGATTGGGAGATATAGGGGCGGTATTGTGCAATACCCATAGCGAAAGGCAAGTGGAAACTGCATTTCACCAATAATTAAGGCCAACCTAGGTTGACCTTAATTGTTTACAGATAACTGTCAATTATCCGCATTCGGTGACGTGTACTCACTTTCACCGTTAGCAGTAAAGCTGATTCACTCACTACTTACGACGGCGCCACATCGCTAAGCCAAACAGTGACATCAACGCGCCAAAGCTAAACGAACCACCGACTTTTAGCTCAAGAACCGCTGGATCATGATCCGATGAACGGAAGTGGTCTTGATACTTAGGCAGGTCGCCTTTGTACTCTTCGTTGTAGTCAAATAGCGTCGATTCACCACCATTGATATGCCAGTCGGTCGCGTCGACAACCATGTCTTTTAAGCTCTCGCTCACCAATAAGTGGTCTAAAGCGCCAACTTCATCGTTGTATGAGTAGCTCCAGCTGTCTGGGTGCTTCTGAGCTACGGCATTAATGTAGCCGTAGTTCTTAGTAATCACCGCACCGTTATCACCAAACTGCTCAACGCCATTAATGTAAGTGTTACGCGCTGCTTTGATCTGCTTGCCATACTTCTCTTCAGAGTAATCTGTCAGCACTAGCATTGGGTCTTCCATGCCATACGAGTTCATATCACCCAGAATCACTTTGTGACCTTCAATGCTATCGAGTGCTTCGCCCAACGCAACCGCCGCTGCAACACGGAAGTTCTCACATGAGCCTTGCTTATCGGCATCTACACCACCTTGACCGCCTTGCTCAACAGGGGCAGCATCTTCCCAACACTTAGAACCTTTCGATTTAAAGTGGTTAATCGCTACAGTCAGTTTCTCTTTGGTGCCCTTCACCTTAAAGGTTGGTGCCAATGAGTCACGTTGGTAGTTCTTACCATCTTCAATCACCTTACCTGAGTCGTCTAACACCTCTGGTGCTTGCTGGCTTGGCATCGCGATGACACGGCTGTCTTTAAGCTTAACCACCTTCTTACGGTAGATAACACCCGTAGTAATCACATCAGTGCCGATCGAGTCCATTTCGTCGGTAACGCCATCTTCATTAGAGTCGACAGCCACAAAGGTGTAACGGTCTTTCTTATGCTCAATGCGATCATTCAGTTGGTTCACAAGCTGTTGAATTGCCGAACCTTCACCAAATCCGTTGTTCTCGATTTCCATCAAGCCGATGATGTCAGCATCCAAGCGAAGAATCGCGTTTACAATCTTCTCTTGTTGCATCTCAAACTCAGTGATGGTGTTTGCACCACGGTTATTACCATGTTGATTCGCATCACCGCCAAATGGTGAGTTGAAGTAGTTCAATACATTAAAGGTCGCAATACGTAGGTCGCCTTCATCCATGTCTGGTTTGTCGGTACGTGGGTCGTTGCGAATGAAGTTTTCAGCCGTGATCTGGTTAGTCGGAATCAGACGGTACTCGCCATAGCTGTAGGTCAACACGCCTTCTAGACCAACAATGGTGTCATCAATACGGATGTAGTCTTCCGTTGAGCCATCTTGGTCGATGTCAGTACGGCCAAAATCTGGGTAGAAAGGAACCTGTCCATCACCTGCTTTTTGGTCAGTCTCTACGAAAAGACGACGGTCAGCATTGTCTTCTGTTTGCTGTTTCGCTTCATCAGAACCCGCTGCGAAAAGTTGGTTTGGTTGCATGTTGATACGCTCATGCGCCAAAACCATGTTGTTACGACGACCTGCGTAGTCATAACCGAAGGTACGCGTTACACGCATATCTAGCGCTTCAGTTGTTTTCACCAACATGCCTTCGTAACGTTCAAGTGTCGCCGCGAAGTTCTCGTCAGTGTCTAATACTTCAATGTCTGTCGCGTCAGGTGCGTCCTGCTCGCCTTGCTTTAACCATTGATTGTTTTCAACTTTAAGCTGAGTGTGGCTGTAGTATTCTTGTACTTTACCTTTCACACACACCACATCGCCTGCAGCTAATTCTGAGCTAGATTGGTTAGTATGAACAAATAGACCTTCAGAAGTGCTTGAGTTGAAGTCATCCTCAAGAGCTTGCAGATAGAAACCTTTAGTTAGGCCGGTAGTGACCGCGCTTACCACCCCTTTTACGAAATACTCATCGTCGGTGATGTACGGGTAGCCATCGATGAACGGCGATGTCGCGCCCTCACCTTGGATTTCTTGAATGGTGGTGAATACTGGGTCTGAGCCATCTTGCGTACAAGCAAAGGCTTCTGGCAACTCAACATTGTCTAAGGAACCTAGGCCTTCAATGTTGTCTTTTGGTAGCGATACCCACTGTGAAGCGTCAAACGTCGCCGATGGGGTTTGGTCAGCACGAACCAAGGTAACGTCTTTACCCCAGTCGACATCGCCCATCACGCCAACCATGTCCAACACGCTTGAGTCTGCATTCAAGATAGCCAATGGGTCATCACCATTGTGATTAGCCAATGAAGCGTTAAGAATATCAGCGACGGCTTTAATCTCATCGCTTGCACTGCTATGCGCAACAACCAGTACCTCACCAGGCGCTAAAACGTGGCCATCTAAAGGTAAAGTGGCGCCCCATGATCCGTTGCCATTCGCTGATTTAGCCAATGAATAACCATCTAAATTAATGCTGCTATCACCGCTGTTGGCAATCTCAACCGCTTTGTTGTAGCTGCCGCCTTCCACATATTGTGAAATAAACAAATCAGCGTGTGCGCTTGTCGTTAACAAGCTACCAATTGCCACTGCTAGCAATGAAGGTTTGTGTAAAAGAGCCATCCGTTTCACCTGAGTTCATCGATTTATAATTACTGCCATCTATGGGCAGTCATGTATTTTGTGGTAACTATCAGGTTTATTTATGAAAGGAATAAGTCAGTTGGCAAGAAAATGAGGAACTTATCACTTTGGAATCATCAATTGTTTGGCACGCTATATATTTCCAACATAAATAGAAACGAGCACGCATTTATAAAACCCAAGCTTATTTAATAAGATACTCTGCACAGCATTGATTTTACAAATATGTTAGCCATTAAATACGTAGATTATCAATTCAAACAGCATAATTGTTGGAGAGCCAGATGTAGCGGGCACTAAAAAGCCCAAAGTAAACATAGTCACTTTGGGCTTAGATTTTATCGCGGAAGGTTTTGATTCACCCTATGGGCGAGTTACAAAACCTACGGCTTCGTATGCTTTCTTCAGCGTTACTGCTGCGCGCTCAGACGCTTTTTCAGCACCGGCTTTCATTACTGCGTCCATGTAGGCACGGTCAGCACGGATACGGTGGTATTCAGCTTGAATCGGCTCAAGCATCTCAACCAATGCTGCGCCTACATCTTTCTTGAACGGACCGTACATCTCAACGCCTTGGTACTGCGCTTCGATCTCTTCAAACGTTTTACCCGTCGCTGCTGAGTAAAGGCCCATTAGGTTAGAGATACCCGCTTTGTTTTCCCAATCGTGAGCAATACGTGGCGGTGTTTCTGCATCGGTTTGCGCTTTGTTGATCTTCTTGATGATCGACTTAGGCTCTTCTAGCAGAGTAATCACGTTCTTACGGTTGTCGTCTGACTTAGACATCTTCTTGGTCGCATCTTGTAGGCTCATTACACGTGCATTCACTGTTGGGATGTACGGTTCTGGCACTTCGAAGATTGGCTGTTCTGGCGAGTAGATGTTGTTGAAGCGAGTTGCGATATCACGCGCTAACTCTAGGTGTTGTTTCTGGTCGCTACCTACAGGTACTTGGTGAGCACCGTAAAGCAGGATATCCGCAGCCATCAATACAGGGTAATCAAACAGACCTACGTTTACGTCGTTTGAGTGACGCGCAGACTTGTCTTTAAACTGAGTCATACGGCTCAGTTCACCCATTTGTGTGTAACAGTTAAGAAGCCAACCAAGTTGAGCATGCTCTGGTACGTGAGACTGAACAAATAGCGTGCTCTTCTTTGGATCAACACCGACAGCAAGACAGATTGCTAGTGCGTCTAGAGTCGCTTCATGCAGTGCTTTCGGATCTTGACGAACCGTAATTGCGTGAAGGTCTACCACACAGTATTGGCAATCATAGTCATCTTGCATCTGTTGCCATTGACGTAGAGCACCCAAGTAGTTACCGATACTTAGTTCACCAGATGGTTGAACACCACTCAATACGATGGGCTTGCTCATGGTTTTAATTCCTTTGCTTATTCGCTAAGTCAATTGATGGCTTAGCTTCTTAACTTAAATATAGAAAAGCCGCACAGCTCTTTCTGCGCGGCTCATCCAGTGTACTCATTGATAAGTATTTTGCTAGTGGGTTAGCTAACTTTTGTCCGCTTTATGCAGAAACTAGAACGACATCGAGCAATTGCGCGACATTATCTGCCACGTAGTCAGGGTTTGATGCTGAAATAGGCTCACCGTGGTTGTAGCCGTAAGTCAGGCCAAACGAATGACAACCCGCATTCTTTGCCGCTTTAATGTCATTACTTGAATCGCCAACCATTAGCATCTCTTCTGCTTTCACATTGTGCTTTTCTAGCAACCAGTTTAGCGCTACTGGGTTCGGTTTTTTCTCTGGGAAAGAATCACCGCCAAGTACATCTACAAAGTACTTATCGATACCGTGTTGCGCTAGCACGTCTGGCACAAACTTCGATGGCTTGTTCGTTACCAATGCCATAGTAAAGCCCGCTTGGTGCAGCTCTGCCAAGGTCTCTTTTACTAATGGGTAAAGGTGGCTTAGCTTATGACCGCCCTGCTCGTAGAAGTCATCAAACAAGATACGTGCTTTCTTCAGAAGATCTGGATCTAAGTTTGGGTCAACGGTTAGGTTACGGCTTAGTGAACGACCGATAAGTACGTCAGCACCGTTACCTACGTAATCACGAACTTGTTCTTCACTCACTGAAGGGAAGCCTAGCTCCTGGCAAGCTTGGTCAGCAGCTACTGCCAAATCAGGCACGCTGTCTAACAAGGTTCCATCCAAATCAAAGGCGATCAGTTTTATTGAGCTTAATGACATCTTACTTTCCTATTAATTATATTCGTCTCATGTGTTGAGCAATAAGACGTAAAAAAGGGGCTAATCAGCCCCCTTAATCTAAATTTTTTGATTTTAGGTCAACTGACCCTAGTTCTACTTTTATGCGTTTACTTTTGCAAGCTCTGCACGCATCTCATCAATCACTTCTTTGTAATCTGGTTGATTGAAGATCGCTGAGCCAGCAACGAACATATCTGCACCCGCTTCTGCGATTTCACGAATGTTATCCACCTTTACACCACCGTCGATCTCTAGGCGAATATCACGACCGGATTCGTCAATCAACTTACGAACCGCACGTAGCTTATCTAAAGTGTGAGGAATGAAAGATTGACCGCCGAAACCTGGGTTCACAGACATCAATAGGATCATGTCTACTTTATCCATGATGTAATCTAGGCAAGATAGTGGTGTCGCTGGGTTAAGAACCACGCCCGCTTTACAGCCGTGCTCTTTGATCAGTTGTAGAGTGCGATCGATGTGCTCTGATGCTTCTACGTGGAAGGTAATCATCGATGCGCCAGCCTTTGCAAACTCAGGCACGATGTTGTCAACCGGCTTCACCATTAGGTGAACATCGATTGGAGCAGTAATACCGTAGTCACGTAGTGCTTTACAGATAGGCGCGCCAAAAGTCAGGTTAGGTACGTAGTGGTTATCCATCACATCAAAGTGCACAACATCGGCACCGGCTGCGAGTACTTTTTCAACGTCTTCACCAAGACGAGCAAAATCTGCAGACAAAATTGATGGAGCGATTAGAAAATCTTTCATACCAAACCTCTTAAGAGTAAGTAAATTGCGAGTTCACCGCCTTGGTGGCACCTCATACGCATACAAGATTCAACCCCAAGACTATTTGGTGTGCAATTCTACCTAAGCACCTAGGCAGATCCTAGCAGTTCGAAAGATTAGTTTAAGAAAGTACCTGTTGGTCACTCAATTTGAGGGGATCGAGGTTATTCTGCTGCAGCGTGTTGCTGGTTTTTATCTTGATGGAACAGCGCGAGTAGCTCATCCACTTTGTTACGACCAGCGCCATTACGGCTGATGGTGCGTTTCACCTTCACCACGTTCAACTCTGCACCATGATACAAGCGGCGCGTTAATGTCGTGTCGTGATTAGAAATCAAAACAGGGATGCCGCGTTCTGTCGCCGCTTTTTCAGCAACGTCAGCCAGTGCTGCTTGATCATCTAAGCTAAAGCCATTACCTGCGTAAGAGGTAAAGTTAGCGGTATTTGACAGCGGTGCGTACGGAGGATCGCAGTAAACCACGCAACCTTTACGGGCACGGCTAAAAGTCTCATGGTATCCCTCACACACGAAGGTAGCCTTTTTCGCTTTCTCAGCAAAAAACTCCAGCTCGGCTTCTGGGAAGTAAGGTTTTTTGTAAGAACCAAACGGAACGTTAAAACCGCCTTTCTTGTTGTAGCGACACAGGCCATTGAAGCCAAATCGGTTCATGTACAAGAAAGCAAGTGAGCGATACATAACATTGTCAGTATCGTTGAACTGAGCTCGGATATCTAAGAAGGCTTCTTTGCGATTGTTCTCAGGGCAGAACCAGCGTTTTGCTTCCGCAATGTAGGTCTCAGGGTCGGTTTTAAGTAGGTTGTACAGGTTGATAAGATCGGGATTGATATCAGCCAGCAGGTACTGTTCATAGTCCGTGTTCAAAAACACAGAACCAGCACCAACAAATGGTTCTACCAATTTACGAGCAGGTGGCAGGTGACGTTGGATGTCTTCAACTAGGCCATATTTACCACCAGCCCATTTTAGAAAGGCACGCTGCTTTTTCATTTACTGCTCTATCTATCAACACAAAAATACGGCTGCGGAATGTAACATATTTTGAGACTAAGCTCAGGGTTATTTCGCACGTTCTATCTCTCGATGCACCTGATTCATCGATTTTGCCCAAGGTTCTAACTGTTGAAGTGGTTTCGAGAGTGTACTTACCGCATCTCGTGCCACCTGAATCGTTGGGTAATCTTGGTAAGTGATGATAAACCACTTGGTATCGCTACGCAGAGTTGGGTAAATACGAACCTTGTTCTCTAGGTCGTATTCTTCAATGAAAGATTGCACATCCTCCAGTGAAGTCATCGCACTCAACTGTAAGGTGTACGCTCGCGGTGAGATAGCTTGTAGCTCCTCACGAGAAAACGAGAAGGTGATCTTCTTAGTCGGAGGCGTTGATTCAGTTAAGTCAGATTCTTCATCAGCTGGAGCAACCGCTTCAGCGTCAGCCTGTGAATTAGCCTCTACTTGAGTGTTCTCTTCAACCGCAGCATCAATGGCACTGGTATCAGCACTCTGAGCTTTATCATCCAGTAGAGCATCAACCACATCCGAAGTAATCACGACACGCTGTTGGTCTTGCTCAACCTCACCCACGCTAGCCGTCTCTTCCACCACAACCGGTGGCAAAGATGAACTGTCATCATCAGCGCCTTGATAACTGATATCAGTTGACGTTTCAGTGTCTACCACTCCCTCAACACCAGCTTGTTCTGAGCCACTGTCCACTTCAAACGTTGGAATAGCAGTCTGCTCGATTGGTGCGATCAGAGATTGCGCTTTGTCATCCGGGGTCGGTTGGCTGAACATCCACCAATAACCACCACCAATTAACAACAGCAACAGGGCTACCACAATCGCGATATTGATTGGTGAGCCAATGATTGAGCGAATAATAATCCTTTTTTCCACTTTCAATTCTCCTAAAGCCATTAACTCGCCAGGCAGAGGTTGCGCTTTGTTAAACGCACGTCGCACACGAGTTTCAGACTCATCATCCACATATCGAATCACCAGTGATTCAAAGAAATGTTCAGCTTCTGGTTGCGAAAGGTCATCGATCTCAAGATCGATAGGCTTGTGTTGTTGGCCGTAACTTAGACGTGTGAGTAAGGTGTCTAGGTGACCAATTTCTGAGAAAAGAACGACATTGATCGTCCATTGGGGATTAGCTTGAGCTTCCAGTACCAACATCCATAGTTCGGAGACCAATAGCTCAGAGAGTCGGTGGGCATCATCGACAACGATAACCACGCTGCACGGCTCACCATCCAGCAACCTTGCTAGGCTATCAGATAAGGAGTCATGTTGATTAAATAGCGGATCAGAAACAATTTGGCTAAGAATAAGCGCGCGGCGTTGTTGGTCGTCTTGGCTTGGATGACAAAGCAGTAAACACTGATTTTTTTCTGTCGCCCAAGCTTCGAGATAACGCTGTGCTAACCAAGAACGGCCAGAGCCAGGTTTACCAGCCACCGTTACTAGATTTGAACCAAAGTTAGTCAAAAGCTGTAAGCGCTCTAGCAGCTCAACTTGAGACTCTAACTCTAATACTCTTAATTCATGAGCCAAACTCATTGCGGATCCCTACTGATTAGATCGATCAGTAAAACGCTTCAGTTGCCTAGAATTTAACTAGGCAACCTCACAACCAAATTTAAAGAGTACGGCAGAAATCAATCGCTTGTTTAATGATGTCCTGAGGCACATCAGCAACCACTTCAGCAGTACCAATACTTGTTGGCAATACCAGACGTAATTGACCAGACAGCACTTTCTTATCACGCATCATGTGCGTCATAAAGTCTTCAAAACACATGCTTTCTGGCGTATGAACTGGCAGTTTCGCATTCTTGAGTATAGAAATAATTCGCTCAAGCTGCTGCTGAGTGATCAGTCCCTGCAACTGAGCAGTTTTCGCTGCCATTACAGTACCTGAAGACACAGCTTCACCATGTAGCCAATTACCATAGCCTAGTTCTGCTTCGATCGCATGACCAAATGTATGACCTAGGTTCAATAACGCTCTGATTCCTGACTCTTTTTCATCTAGAGCAACCACTTCAGCCTTAATTGCACAACAACGAGCAATTGCAGTAATCAGTGCTTGTTCATCAAGTTGATAAAGTTTCTCTAGATTCTGCTCCAACCAATCAAAGAAGGCTTCATCGTAAATGATGCCGTATTTGATGACTTCAGCAATGCCCGCTGCAAACTCACGCTCAGGAAGCGTTGATAAACAGTTGGTATCGATGATCACAGATTTTGGTTGGTAGAATGCACCGATCATATTCTTACCAAGAGGATGGTTTACTGCGGTTTTACCACCAACAGAAGAGTCCACTTGAGAAAGAAGCGTTGTCGGGATTTGAATGAAATCAATACCACGCTGGTAACAAGATGCAGCAAAGCCGACCAAGTCACCGATAACACCACCACCTAAAGCAATCACCACCACATCGCGGCTGTAATTTCCTTCAAGCATGTAGCTCATCACTGAATTGAACGTTTCAAGCGTTTTGTATTGCTCACCATCAGGTAACTCGAGAAGAGATGTCTGACAGCCAACTTGATCCAGTAAAGATAGAATTTTATCAGCGTAAAGAGGCGCTACTGTCACATTACTGATAACAACGACTTTCTGCTTGCCTGATAAAAAAGAAAGGTACGCCGGGTCGTCAAATAACCCGGCGCCAATAGAGATAGGGTAGCTACGCTCAGCTAGATTGACCGTAATCCGTTCCATGGGTTTGCTCTCCGAAAAAAATGAACTTAACGTTCTTCTAGCATTTTTACGATCTGGTTGGCTACCACTTTTGCACTTTGGTCGTCAGTACGAACTGTGTAGTCCGCCACTTCTTCGTATAGTGCGTTGCGAGATACAGCTAGATCTTCTAGCACATCACGCGGGTTGTCTGTTTGAAGTAGAGGGCGTTTCTTGTCGCGATTTGTGCGAGCAAGTTGCTTTTCAATTGTTGTCTCTAGGTATACAACAATGCCTCGTGCAGATAGACGGTTACGGTTTTCTTTGCTCATCACTGAACCACCGCCTGTCGCTAGAACAATACCTTGCTCTTCAGTCAGATCGTTGATTACAGATTCTTCGCGCTTACGGAAACCTTCTTCGCCCTCAACATCAAAAACCCATGCGATGTCTGCGCCAGTGCGCTCTTCAATCACAGTGTCAGAGTCTAGAAACTCCATATGAAGTTGGGAAGCTAGGTGTCTACCAATTGTACTTTTGCCGGCGCCCATTGGGCCAACAAGAAAAATATTGCGTTTCTCAGCCATGTTTTTAGCAGTAATTTACAACGTTAATTCAATGACATCGCCACAAGGTAGGTCAGTACAAGTACTGAAATTAAAAGGCCCGTGGCACCGATTCCTCACAGATAATTCGTGATAAGACCCGAAATTATCAAGGTTAGGTGCCACTAATGCAACTTTATTTTTAATCTAATTGTACGTTACTGAATCACAACTTTAGGTGTAACAAAGATAAGCAGTTCACTTTTACCCACATTTTCGTAGCTGCGACGGAACAATGCACCCAATAAAGGAAGGTCTCCCAACAGAGGAACTTTATCGACTGTACTTCTGACACTGTGTTGAAATATTCCACCAAGAACAACAGTTTCACCATTATTAACAAGCACTTGCGTACCTATTCTTTGGGTATCTATAGCAACCGCTTCCCCAGTTCCTGTTTTCACCACTTGTCCAGGCCTATCTTGAGTCACACTCAAATCCAGAACCAAGCGATTGTCTGGTGTGATTTGAGGGGTAACTTTCAAACTCAACACAGCTTTCTTAAATGCGACGGACGTTGCACCGCTCGAAGAGGACTCTAAGTAAGGAATTTCAGTACCTTGCTCAATATAAGCCGGCTTTTTATTGGTGGTGATTAAGCGTGGGCTAGAGATGATCTCCGCCTTAGACTCTTGTTGCAGTGCAGATAACTCAAGATCGAGCAGCGTATCTGAGCCAAGCTTGGCTACCTGAAACGCAATACTCGATGCATTTGGCGATGTTGCCGCCAAATTCACGTTAAGGTAGTCATCAATAACACTACTGCTGCTATCGTCATAAGGTGTAATGGCTGAGGGGTGGTTGCCTTCAATTGAACCACCAACAGTGAAGCTTCCGTTGGTCGATGAAACGCCCCAGCGCACGCCGAGTTCATCAAGGTTACCTTCGGTGACGGTAACAATACGCGCCTCTATCTGTACTTGCTTCACAGGGATATCTAACGACTCAATAATGCCGCGGATCACCGCAATGTTCTCTTCCAGCTCGCGAATCAGTAGAGAGTTCGTACGTTCATCTATGGTAATTGAACCGCGATCAGACAGCATACTCACCGCCCCTTCACCACCAATCATGTCAGCTATATCGGTGGCTTTAGCAAAGTTAATCTTGATGATTTCTGATTTAAGTTCCCCAAGCTCTTCTTCTAAACGGGACTTTTCGAGCGCTTGCTGTTCTCTCAGATCCAGTTCTGCTTTGGGAGCGACCAAGATAACGTTGCCATCGACGCGCTTATCCAAGCCCTTAACTTGCAAGATAATGTCGAGAACTTGCTGCCAAGGAACACCATCCAAACGTAACGTCAGGTTACCCGCGACCGAGTCTGATACCACCAAGTTGAACTCATTGTAGTCAGCAATCAACTGAAGGACATTTCGAACTGGGATATCTTGGAAGTTAATCGATATCAGCTTACCCTCTTTCTCAAGTACGCTTTTCTCTGTCGTCACTTCTTCAATCGTGGGCTTGCTGATCACCACCTCGATGAAGCGCCCCTTGAGGTCATATTCGTATTGGTAGTCACTGTTAATCGTTGCCAGCAAGCGAGTGCTTGGCGTCTCTTTGTATACCTCAATCCCCTCAACCAGAGTCGCGAAATCTTTAACGTCCAAAAGGTAGAGCTTGTCATCATCCACTTCTGTATTGATAAGTTCGATGCTCAAGCCTTCTTGTGCTCGCTGAACATCAACCACCGCGCTACTGGTTGCTAACTCAATGATAATGACAGCGTCTTTATCCTTGTTAACTCTAAAATCAATGTTCTCTAATTTATTAGACGAGCTCTCTGCGTAGCCGAAGGCGCTAAAAACCAACATCACAGACACAGCAAAACCTTGTAGAGCTTTGCTCACTAATCCACTTATTCCTTTATTCATATTTACATCTCATATCCACATCATGTGACATTGGTTTATTTCAGAGCCAGCCTAACGTTGCGCTTATGCCAACAACCTAAGCCATCTGGAAGAGTTTCATTAATCAGAACGTACTGGCTCGTTACCTTAGTAACTCGGCCGTTGTTTAAGCCGATAAGCTGGCCTTTTTTCACATTGACGACATTGCCCTTAGGCGTTTGTACAAGCCCAAACACACTCGTTCCACTGCCCATCACACCTTTCAAGCGCAATTTACTGAGTGGGTATTTCTCTAACTTGCCACTGCGAGCACGAGCGCTAGGTTGCCAGCAATCTTTCTTCAACAAGGGCTGGTTTTGCACGATCGCTTCTTTGGGTAGTTCAAAGGGAGGACGAAAAGCACGTCGTTGATAGGTAGCGGCTGAGAACTCAGTCGCAGGAACAAGCTGCTCAACTTCTTTTTTCGCTTTGAGCTCAACCTGCACCACGAAGTCTTCTAGTGAGTCTTGATTGGCTTTGCAGCCCGACAACATCAGCAGTAACAACGTTGAATAGAGCGCGCTATTGGGCCTCATCGTTGACCTCCGATTTAAACTGGTAGGTATAAGCTCGAACCCTGAAGTGAAGTGTGCTGCTTTCTTGGCTCACTCTCTGCCAATTCACATCATCAAAGCTGATGATTCGCGGGAGCTTGGCGATAGCTGCAGAGAAGTCGCCTATCTCGTGGTAATCACCAGTCAGTTCGATGTTAAGAGGCAAGCGGTATAGGAAGGCTTTGTTCTGTTTTTCACCCCAGTCAATTCGGGTAAAGGTTAGTGAGTTATCTAAACCGAGCTCATTGACTGATGCCAACATGCTCGCCAACTCTTTTTGCACGGGCAGCTGTTCTAACAGGTAATCATAGCGACTAGTCAGTTCATCCAGTTGGCCCTGAAGCTTAGGTAAAGCGGCAACCTTATTGGCTTTGATGCGCAGTGTTGCTTTCAAGGTCTGCTCTTGCTGCTTCATCTGTTGTAGCTCGTCATCCAAGGGCAAAATATAGAACCAGGTTCCCAGCCCTTGAATAAGCGCCACCAGCAATAGAATCACCAATAACTGAGGCAACAGTGGCCACTCGGTGATCTCATCGATATCAAGCTCTTGCAGGCTCATCATGTTTTGAAAGCTAGCCATGGTTCGCCCCCTTACCCTTTCGATGTGCAGTTGTACTCTCTAATGACACAGGGCTGAACACGAAAGACACCTTGAAGGTCTGAAACTCTTTATTGAAGCGCTTACGGTTATGGACAATAGAGTGCATCTCGACCCCTTTGAGGGATTCAGAGCGTTCTAAGTTATCCAGCATGGTGGCGAGACGAGCGGTACTGTCACTGATGCCGGCCATTTCAATCTCTTGGCCGTTCATCTTTATCTTGTCGACATACACGCCCTCAGGAATCAACTCCGGCATCAAGTTCATAAAGTCGGTGGTTTTATTGCGACCGAGCTGCAAAGATTCAACGACATCAAGTCGAGTCAAAATAGCTTTGTGCTCTTGCTCCGCGACTTTTAGTGACTGAATCTGCCGGTCGAGCCCTGCAATGTATTGGCTAAGATAATCTAGGCGAGCTTGCTGTTTGGCTTGTTGATCATGGAAGTAGCTTCCGACTGCCCATTGCCCTGCCCCAGCCACAATCACGCCAAGGATAACTAAATGAATAAAACGCTTTCGGTGTTGAGCACGAATCTCATCTCGCCAAGGTAGCAGGTTAATTTGATGCAACATGCTTCTCTCCCTGCCATTTAAGTCCGCTCATCGCCATGCCCGCAGCAATACCAAAATGTTGCCAATCCATTTGCAGGCGGCGTTTCCTCGCGACCTTATTCTCAAACAGGGATAAAGGATTCAATGATTCACAGCTCAACTGAAAATGTCGTTCAAGCTCTTCAGCCACCATTGGTGTGCTGGCGCCCTCGCCCATTAACCAGATGCCTGAGATAGGTTGGTGAACATTCACCGAGGAATAGAGCTGCAACTGACGTTTGAGCTTTTCAATTAAGTTAACGATAAATTGATGAGTATCCTGAGCACTGCCAAACGCAGCCTCGATATCATTGGGGTTTTCGATACTGCAAAGGTCTTGAGTGCCAAAGGCGATGTCTTTATAGAAAGGGGCTGCTCCCTGAGGAATGATGCCCAGCGAGGTTTGATCAACGCCAATGTCCACCAACAGCCAATTACTTTTCTCTGGGTATAAACGTGAGGCAAGCTGCCAAACATGAAGTAAACCATGCGCCTGCGTATCAACGACAACAGGTTTAAAGCCAGCCTTAGTTAATGCCTCTGCTCGGCTATCGACCACTTCTTTACGAGTAGCATAAACCTGATAACTGCTCGTCGAACCTTTACCAAATCGTTTGTCTTCCAGCTTCACAAAATCTAAACTCAGCTCCTCGATGGGAAAAGGAGATTGATGGGCGAAGGTTTGGTAGATCGAAAACTCTTTCTCTCTATCTTCGAGTTCACTCTCAATTTGCAGTACCTTGCTGATCACCGTGTTATCAGGTACCGAAATGGCGACGTTACGACAGCCGAAAGGCAGCCCTTTCCTAAGTTCTTTGAGTTTCTTAACAGTTTTCTGATACTCCAAAGTATGGTTAGCTGTAAAAATGTCGTCCGAAATCGGCAGCTCTTTGTATCCCACTAGGGCGTACAATTCCCCCACGGGTTTTAGCACCACAGCTTTGATGCTGTGGTGATTTATATCTATACCTGTAATTAATGATGAACCCATGTGACCTAGCTCCTGAAGTGCCAAGCATTTCGTTGATTATCTAGGGGTTGTGATTATTAGTTAAATAAGCGTTAATAAACGAAAGCTAGTTTTTTAGCCTAGAGTACAAGGGTTTGCTGCTTATCAGCCTTAACTAATCAGGGATTATCCGGTGAAGTTCATAAAGCGATTATTCATATTTACATTGATTTGCATGATTCTTGGAGTCAGTACAATTTTTGGGTTTTATTACTACGTAAAACCAGAGTTGCCTGATGTTGCCACTTTGCGCGACGTAGAACTCCAAACTCCAATGCAGATCTTCAGCCAAGACGGTAAGTTGATCTCCCAATTTGGTGAAAAACGTCGTATTCCAGTGACTTATGACGAGATCCCTCGCCACTTAGTTGAGGCTTTGATTGCTACCGAGGATAGCCGTTTCTACGAACACCCTGGTATTGACCCAATCGGCATTACTCGTGCAGCTATCGTAGTAGCGATGTCAGGTTCGGCAAAACAAGGTGCAAGTACCATTACTCAGCAGCTTGCGCGTAACTTCTTCTTATCCAATGAGAAAAAGATCATGCGTAAGATTAAAGAGATCTTCATTGCGATCCATATTGAGCAACTGCTTAGCAAAGAAGAGATCATGGAGCTTTACGTCAACAAGATCTTCCTTGGTCACCGTTCGTATGGTTTCGGCGCTGCAGCACGCGTTTACTTTGGTAAAGATCTTCCGGATCTAACCCTGAGTGAACTAGCGACCCTAGCAGGTATGCCAAAAGCACCTTCAACCATGAACCCTATCTACTCTATTGAACGCGCGACCAACCGTCGTAACGTTGTATTGCGTCGTATGCTCGACGAGAAATACATCACTCAAGCCGAGTTTGATGAAGCAAGCAATGAACAGCTTGTATCAAAGTACCACGGTGCAGAGATCGAACTGAGCGCACCATACGTGGCAGAAGTGGCACGTGCTTGGATGGTTGAACGCTACGGTGAAGACGCATACACCTCTGGTATGAAAGTCTACACAACCGTTGATTCGAAGCTGCAAAAAGCGGCAAACCAAGCTGCGATTAAGAACCTGCTTGGCTACGATGAGCGTCACGGCTACCGTGGTGCTGAAAAAGTCTTATGGCAAACCGCTCAATCGGCTTGGGACCACGACAAGATCGTGAAACACCTTAAGTCTCAACCAACCTACGGTGACCTAGTTCCTGCAGTAGTGACTGCTGTTGATTCAAAAAGCGCTCAAGTATGGGTGAAGAATCAAGGCGAAGGCACTATCGAATGGCAAGGTATGAACTGGGCTCGTAAGTTCCTAACAGACGACCGTCAAGGCCCAGCTCCATCTCAAGCAAAAGAGATTCTTGCGGTTGGTGAACAAGTTTGGGTTCGTCATGAAGCGATCACAGGTGACGAAGTCTCTGAGGAAGCAACAGAAGAGTCAGCAACTGCAGAATCTGATACTCCGGTAGTTTGGCGCCTAAGCCAAGTGCCGAATGCCAACACTGCATTCGTAGCAATGAATCCGAACAACGGCGCTGTGTTGTCGATGGTCGGTGGCTTTAACTTCGTACACAACAAATTCAACCGTGCGACGCAATCTATTCGTCAAGTGGGTTCTGGTATCAAGCCTTTCATTTACTCAGCAGCGATTGAGAAAGGTTTAACACTGGCTTCTCTTATCAACGATGCGCCAATCAACCAATGGGATAAGAGCCAAGGTACGGCATGGCGACCAAAGAACTCGCCACCAACTTACGTCGGCCCTACTCGTTTACGTATTGGCTTAGCTCAGTCGAAAAACGTAATGGCGGTACGTGTACTGCGTGAAGTAGGCTTAGATGACACACGTAACTACCTAACTCGCTTTGGTTTTGATATCGATGAAGTGCCTCGTTCTGAAACTATTGCGCTAGGTGCTGGTAGCTTAACGCCAATGAAAGTAGCGCAAGGTTACTCAGTATTCGCTAACGGTGGTTACTACGTTGAACCTTTCTACATCAGCCGCGTTGAGACTCCATTTGGCGAGACTGAGTTTGAAGCAACACCAAAAGTTGTCTGTAAAGAAGATTGCCAACAGACCATTACAACCGATCCAATGGCGGATGAGTTTGCCGAGCAAGATGTGGATGCGAAAGTTCAATACGCTCCTCAAGTTATCTCTGAGCAGAACGCATTCCTAGTTCGTGAAATGATGTACAGCAACATCTGGGGCGGCGGTGATTGGAGTGCGGGCACAGGTTGGAACGGTACAGGTTGGCGTGCTCAACCACTGAAACGTCGTGATATTGGCGGCAAAACCGGTACAACTAACGACTCGAAAGATACTTGGTACAGCGGCTATGGCCCAGGCATGGTTGCAACGGTATGGGTTGGTTTTGACAACCACAATCGTAACCTAGGTCGTACTAAAGCGAACTCTAACCTTGGTAAGAACCAGATTACAGGTGCGGAAGCTGGTGCTAAGACAGCAGAACCTGCATGGGTAGACTTCATGGGTACGGCATTGGCAGGCGTTCCAGCACAACGTAAAGAGATTCCAGAAAACATCGTTCGTGTTCGTATTGACCGTGATACAGGCTTACTGACCAACAAGTACGATAGCTCATCAATGTTTGAGTACTTCGAGAAAGGCACTGAGCCAACTGAGTACATCACTGAGCGTTTCAATGATGATATCTACTCCACCTCTTCAGGTGAAACGGTAGAAGAACTGTTCTAAGCAGTTCTTTAAACCTAGCAACATAAGCAAATAAAAAGGGTTGATATGAATTCATATCAACCCTTTTTTAATATCTGCTGTGCGAAGGTTAAGCTAAACGACCTTTTCCAATTGAGTGCGAATCGTCTCCGCCAGTTGCTCAAAGCGCCCTTTCAATGGAGAGCCCGGACGGTACGCAACCACAATGCGACGCGAAGGCGTTGGGTTTACCGCAGGTACGTAGCACACACCATCTTTCTGCTTTTCTTTTGGTACTGATAATTGAGGTAGCAAGGTAATCCCCGCGCCTGCCGCAACCATGTTACGCAGCGTCTCTAAGCTGGTCGCTTTAAAGCGCTCATCATCTTTTGCTCCCGCAGCAAAACAGAACCCTAGAGCTTGGTCTCTTAAACAGTGACCGTCACCAAGTGCTAAGACTGTCTGTCCATTGAGTTGAAGCATATCTACTGTGTCCTGCTGAGCCCATTCATGGTCACATGGAACCGCGACACTTAATGGCTCGTCATACACATCAATCTCTTTGAACACCGCCGTTTCATCAACCGCTGCCAGTACTAAGCAGTCCAGCTTGCCATCTTCCAATTGGCTCACTAATTGATGAGTTTGCGCTTCATGCAGGTACAGCTCTAACTCAGGAAAGCTCTCTTTAAGATGAGGGACAATCTTAGGCAGAATGTAAGGACCCACGGTTGGAATGAAGCCAATATGCATTGGTCCGGTCATCGCTTCACCGTGACCACTCGCCATATCCTTAAAAGTCTTCACTTCGTTGAGAATACGCTTGGCTTGTTCAACAAGTTGTAACCCTGATTCTGTAAATATGACCTTCCTTGGACTACGCTCGGTTAACTGAAGTCCGATTTCATCTTCTAGTTTGCGTATTTGACCGCTTAGTGTTGGCTGACTGACAAAGCACGCTTCTGCCGCTTTACGGAAGTGTTTGTGCTCTGCGAGCGCCACCAAGTATTCAAAGTCACGAATATTCATGATCAGTCTCTTACCTCAGGTTTAATAAGAACAAGGGTTTTCATAGCAACATTTAAAAGAAAAATGCTCTTGATAGAATTTACCTATCAAAACCATAACATCAAACGATTAGAGCTATCAAAGAATTTATCTAATAATGGGCTCAACAAAACGAAACAGAGCAGCGAAAAGCGTTAAGCTCTACTAGAACAAAATTAAAATATCATTTAAGGAAATCAATATGTTTGCATCTAAAGAAGGTCAATCAATCCCTCAAGTAACATTCCCAACTCGCCAAGGTGATGCATGGGTTAACGTAACGACTGAAGAGCTATTCAAAGACAAAACAGTTATCGTATTTAGCCTACCAGGCGCGTTTACGCCAACTTGTTCGTCAAGCCACCTTCCTCGCTACAACGAACTACATTCAGTGTTCAAAGAGAACGGTGTTGATGACATCCTTTGTGTTTCTGTAAACGATACGTTCGTAATGAACGCATGGAAAGCAGACCAAGAAGCAGAAAACATCACATTCATCCCAGATGGTAACGGTGATTTCACAGATGGCATGGGTATGCTAGTTGAGAAAAACGACATCGGCTTCGGCAAACGTTCATGGCGCTACAGCATGCTGGTTAAGAACGGCGTGGTAGAGAAAATGTTCATCGAAGAAGATGTACCAGGCGACCCGTTCAAGGTTTCTGATGCAGACACTATGCTGAACTACATTGCTCCAGAGCACAAAGAGCAAGAGTCAATCACAGTATTCACTAAGCCTGGCTGTCCTTTCTGTATGAAAGCGAAACAGAACCTAATCGACAAAGGTCTAAACTACGAAGAAGTAGTACTAGGTAAAGACGCTACTACTGTAAGCCTACGTGCAATCTCTGGTCGCACAACGGTTCCTCAAGTATTCATCGGTGGTAAACACATCGGTGGTAGCGAAGAGCTAGAAGCTTTCCTAGGCTAATCACTGCCAAAAGGCTAACCCACTCACTTGTGGGTTGGCTAACCCTATCGGGGTGAATCAAGCTTGTGGCTCGCATTAACCACGGTCACAAGCTAAACCTAATAAAACAGAACCACAAAACTGACCCGCTATCCTGACTCACTAAAAACATCACATGAGTTGGAGGGGTTCGTTTAAACTAAATTTAGCCATTGCGAGAAAATTATTATGAAACAAGTCAATGTAGATGTAGCAGTTATCGGGGGCGGTACGGCAGGTCTAGGATCATACCGCGCTGCAAAAGCACACACTGACAGTGTCGTGATGATTGAAGGCGGCCCTTACGGTACAACCTGTGCTCGTGTTGGTTGTATGCCATCTAAACTGCTTATTGCAGCTGCGGAGAGCGTACACCAAATCGAGAAAGCTCCGGCTTTTGGCGTTCACCCACAAGGCGATATCGTAATTAACGGTCGTGAAGTCATGGACCGAGTGAAGTTTGAACGTGACCGTTTTGTTGGTTTTGTTTTAGAAGGCGTCGATGAGATCCCAGAGCAAGATAAAATCTCTGGCTACGCAAAATTCTTAGACGACAACACACTTCAAGTTGATGACCACACGGTGATCACGGCAAAGCGTATTGTTATCGCAACCGGCTCTCGCCCTGCATACCCTGCTGTTTGGAATGAACTTGGCGACCGCCTAATCATTAACGATGACGTGTTCAGCTGGGATGATTTACCAGAATCAGTTGCCGTATTTGGCCCAGGTGTAATTGGTCTAGAGCTTGGTCAGTCGCTACACCGCTTAGGTGTGAAGACCAAACTGTTCGGTTTGGGTGGTCAAGTTGGCCCAGTAACTGACCCAGAGATAATGGCTTACGCAGATAAAGCCTTCAATGAAGAGTTCTACCTCGATGCCGACGTGAAAATCGAAAGCATGAAGCGTATTACCACTGAATCGGGTGAGCCGCGTGTCGAAATTCAGTTCATCAATAAGCAAGGTGAGCTAGAAACCAACATCGTTGAATACGTATTGGCAGCAACAGGTCGTCGTCCTAACACGGATAAACTTGGTTTAGAGAATACCTCTCTAGAGCTTGATGAGCGCGGTGTGCCAGTTGCAGACCTTTACACACTGCAAACATCGTTACCATCAATCTTTATTGCAGGTGACGCTAGCAACCAACTGCCCCTGCTACATGAAGCGGCAGACCAAGCGCGCATTGCCGGTGACAACGCAGGTCGCTTCCCTGAGATTCGTGCAGGCCTACGCCGCTCTAAAATCTCAGCGGTTTTCTCTGACCCGCAAATCGCGATGGTTGGTGAAACTTACAAAGAGATCACCACACGCTTAGGTACATGTGGTTGTTTCGCAACAGGTGAAGTGTCTTTCGAGAACCAAGGCCGCTCACGAGTAATGCTACGCAACAAAGGCATTCTGCACGTTTACGGCGAGCAAGGTACTGGTCGCTTCCTTGGTGCTGAAATGATGGGACCAAATGCAGAACACTTGGCGCACTTGTTAGCATGGGCACACCAAAACAAGATGACGGTTTCTGAAATGCTAGATATGCCGTTCTATCACCCAGTAATCGAAGAAGGTGTACGAACTGCGCTACGTGACCTCAACGCGAAACTGCACTTAGGTCCAGAGATGGTGAAACACTGTCTAGACTGTGGTCCAGGTTGTTAATCTCGGTCGATTGAGACAAAACGCATAGATTAAATACTAAAAAGGAAAGCCATTGGCTTTCCTTTTTGTTTTTTGGCAACGAGCAAATAACAGATTCCCGATTACGCTCCTTCGTCCCTATAGGGAATGACGTGGATTTAGTTAAGCAACTAAGCCAAAACTTAATACGTCATTCCAGAACTGAGGGACGAAGTATCTGGAATCTCTTGTCACACATAAATAGAAACTCCGACCACACTCCTTCGTCACTATGGGGAATGACGTTGATTTAATTAAGCAACTAAGCCTAAACTTAAACCGTCATTCCAGAACTGAGGGACGAAGTATCTGGAATCTCTAAAAACCTTTACTTATCGCTAAATGCGAGAAAATTACTTCTCAGCTGCAATCACAGAGATCTCAACAAGTAGTGCTTCACGAGCCATGTCGCCAGTCACACATGCGCGAGCAGGAGCGTGACCTTCTGGAACCCATGCATCCCATACTGCGTTCATTTCCTGGAAGTCTTTCATGTCTTTCAAGTAAATCGTTGCTGACAGCATGTGCTCTTTATCACTGCCAGCTTGCTCAAGTAACGCTTCTACTTTATCTAGCATCGTCTGTGTTTGTTCTGTAATGCCTTTTGTTGCATCCGCACAAACTTGGCCACATAGGTAGATAGTACCGTTGTGTTTAACAATACGGCTCATGCGTTGCTTGGTTTCTTGGCGCTCAATCATCGATCTTCTCTCTCTATGTCACCGTGATCCAATATCTTGTGACGTGTTATTATCAGGGCAATAAGCATAACGCGAATCAAGCCCAAGATGACATGTCTTCATTGCAATAAAAATGAAAAAATCTTCAACAAACTCGGTCGTTGCCAACGTTGTATGAATCAACTCACGGTGTTGTCGATATTGAGTTGGGGAGTATGGTGGCTGTTTTTCAGGGAAGACCCAAAAACCATCAACGCCATCGCTTTGATGATGGCAGCGTTCGCATTCAGTGGTTTATTGTCGCTGCATTGGATAATGAAGCTTTTGGTACTACCTTTGAGAAGCAAAAAACGTTAGCTAAGGTATTTGTAGGACAGGCGATCATCTCACTTATCGAGATATCACCTTTCGCCAAACGGCAGATAGAAAAAAGCCCCAAAACCAATCGGTTTTGGGGCTTTCTTAGAAAATTCTAAGAAAAAGCAGTGGTACTTTAATAGACCGGGCTTTTCTTAGTTTGTTCCCCAAAAAGATCAGATTTTTGATCTTTTTTTTAGGGCCCATAAAATCAAGGTGTTATGCAACATTAACCTTAGCAATTATCTGCTCGACTAAGTTCACTTCCAACGCGACTTCATCACATGCATGTTGGCGAGGACACTGGTCACAATCTTTCAGTACCTTCTCAGGCAGCAGAGATTTCGATGTTGGTAAGAAGTCATGCTTCATAAAGAACTCAGGTGTACGGGTCAGCACAAACACTTTCTTAATCGCCATTTGTCGTGCTTTCTCAACCAAGTGCTGAACAATCGCTGTGCCCTGACCTTGACCTTGCCAGCCAGCTTCGACACCCAGTGAACGAATTTCCGCTAAACCAGAGTCATAGACATAGAGTGATGCACAACCGGTCACTTCACCATGATGTTCTGCGACGGCGAATGAGCCAATATCACGCACCAGTTCATTACGAGAGCGAGGCAGGTTTTCACCCATATTCGCCCAGTAAGCGACCATGCCTTCCAACGCTTCAATATCAGTCAAACGAGCAGGACGAACCTTAACGATAGAGGTATCACGCTGCGCCAAACGCTTCTCAGCTTGGTCAACCGCGTAAGCCACTTGCTTCGGTGATACACCACCTAGCGCACTACGTTTCTCAAGACACGATTCAATGGTCAGGATGTCGTACACATCCTCTTCTATCACCTCAGAGAACTCTTTCATCTCTGCGATGGTTAATTCTTCTAGAGCGCAGCCTTTCGCAATCGCCGCGACGACGGTTACACCAACAATATGGTGAGCTTCACGGAAAGGAATGCCTTTCGCTACTAGGTAATCAGCCAGTTCCGTAGAGTTTGCATAACCTTGCTTCGCCGCTTCAAGTGTACGCTCACCGTTCACTTTGATGCCGTCAAAACACAGCGCCGCCATTTCCATACAGTCATTCCAAGTGTCTAAAGCGTCGAACAGACCTTCTTTATCTTCTTGCATGTCTTTGTTGTAAGCCAAAGGCAGTGCTTTTACTGTCATCATCATGCCAGCAAGTGAACCGTATACACGGCCTGTTTTACCACGGATAAGCTCTAGTGCATCTGGGTTTTTCTTTTGTGGCATCAGAGATGAACCTGATGTCACAGTATCCGCTAACTCGATGAAGTTTGATTCACCTGAGTTGTAGAAAATCATATCTTCCGCAAGACGCGAAAGGTGAAGCATAGAGATAGAAGCGATCGACATCAGCTCCATCACATGGTCACGGTCAGATACTGAATCTAGAGAGTTACGCGTTGCACGACGGAAACCTAAGTTGTGAGCTAACTCTTCACGGTCCATCGGGTAAGCGGTTCCCGCAAGGGCACCAGAACCCAGAGGACATGTATCTAGACGCTTAATCGCATCATTCAAACGCGAGTAATCACGCTCAAACATTTCAACGTAAGCCAAACACCAGTGAGCAAACGTTACTGGCTGAGCACGTTGTAAGTGAGTGTAGCCAGGAAGCACAGTACCTTGATGCTGAGAAGCAACATTAACCATCTGACTCTGCAGACGATCAAGCGCTAGCAGCAGTTGGTTACCTTGCTGACGACACCATAGTTTCAGGTCTGTCGCCACTTGGTCATTACGAGAACGGCCAGTGTGAAGCTTTTTACCCAAATCACCGACTTTGCCGATAAGTTGTTGCTCAACCCAGCTGTGAATGTCTTCTGCATCAGAACGTAGAATCTGTTCAGGATCTTCCATCACCTCAAGTTTTAGCTCATTCAGCGCTAACTCAAGCTTCTGTTGCTCTTCTTCGGTTAATACGTTGACCGACAGTAGAGCTTTAGACCAGGCAATTGAGCCCACAATGTCTTGTTCAGCCAATCGGTAATCAAAACGAAGAGAATCGTTAAAATCTTTAAACCGCGTGTCTGCTGCTTGGGTAAATCTACCGCCCCATAATGCCATTGTGTATCTCCTAATTGCACAGTGCTCACTGTTTTTGCAAATGATAATTCTGATTAAGATTCAGTATTTTTCTGATGGTTTAAACTTACGGCAATTCAAAATTAAAATAAAGTATTAATTCATTTTTTTCACATATTTATTCACCAAAGGATTCATCCATTGATTCTTTACAGCGTAGAGCGCGAATTATATGCCATCCCATAGTAAAAACCGAAGCTGATTTATTAGGCGATTAGAAAGTAAAAAGCCCACTCACTAATCAATAGTGAGTGGGCTTTGCATAATCATGTCTGTTTGCCGACCTACAATATTTCAGTGAAGGCTAGCTCACTAACTCATTGTTAACATTACTTTTGGCTATTCAGAGCACGGATACGGCTTGATAGCGAGTAAAGACGGATGAAGCCTTCAGCATGACTTTGGTCGTAAACTTCATCTTCACCAAAGGTTGCAAACTCTTCTGAGTATAGGCTGTTGTCAGAACGCTTCTGAGTTACCGTTGCGTGGCCTTTGTAAAGCTTAACAACTACCTCACCGTTAACGTCTTGCGCTAGCTCTTCTGTCGCAGCAAGAATTGACTTACATAGTGGAGTGAACCAACGACCATCGTATACAAGGTGAGAAGCTTTAACGCCTAGCTCTTCACGGAATTCAAATGCTGCTTTATCAAGAACCAATTGCTCTACTGCACGCAGTGCTTCCATCATGATGGTGCCACCCGGAGTTTCGTAACAACCACGCGACTTCATACCAACAAGACGGTTCTCTACGATATCGATACGACCAACACCGTGCTTAGCACCCTTCTCGTTCAGGTAAACCAGTGCGTTGTATGGTGTCATTGTTTCACCGTCAACGGCAACCACTTCGCCTTTTTCAACTTTAAGCGTCACTGTTTCAGATTCGTTTGGCGCTTGCTCTGGGTCTACAGTCCAAGCCCAGCAATCTTCGTTTGGCGCGTTCCATGTATCTTCAAGTACGCCACCTTCTGTTGAGATGTGCCATGCGTTTGCGTCACGAGAGTAGATCTTAGTCAGAGAAGCAGTACAAGGAATGTTACGCTCAGCTAGGTAATCCAGACATTCTTCACGGCTCACTAGATCCCACTCACGCCATGGTGCAATTACGTGTAGGTCTGGTGCTAGTGCAGCGAACGCACCTTCAAAACGAACTTGGTCATTACCTTTACCCGTACAACCGTGACACAGTGCATCTGCACCTACTTTACGCGCAACTTCAACCTGTGCTTTAGCAATGATTGGACGAGCCATTGAAGTACCTAGTAGGTATTTACCTTCGTAGTAAGCACCAGTTTTTAGCGTTGGGAAGATGTAATCAGCAACCATCTCTTCTTTAAGGTCAGCGATGTAACACTCAGAAGCACCTGAAGCTTTTGCTTTTTC
Source organism: Vibrio sp. IB15 (assembly GCF_016406055.1). Taxonomy (NCBI): domain Bacteria; kingdom Pseudomonadati; phylum Pseudomonadota; class Gammaproteobacteria; order Vibrionales; family Vibrionaceae; genus Vibrio; species Vibrio sp. IB15. Next base: position 35,411 of record NZ_JAEFCE010000020.1, on the reverse strand, counting down.
TTCAATACCTTCTAGCTCTTCAGCACCTTGGCCAACATCCGCGACAAACGCCACTACTTCACAGTCATAGTTCTCTTTCAACCATGGAATGATTACTGATGTGTCTAGACCGCCAGAGTAGGCTACTACAACTTTCTTTACGTTAACTTTGCTCATTTTCTTTCTCCTAGTTTCCATACTGCACATGGCGGTCAGCGTTGGAAATGACTTCATAATTATATGTTTATTTAATTTGTCTAAATTCTTTAAGTAGTGACTCGCAGTGAGACCTACTGAGGTAAAAACTGTGTTCCTATGCTTTTACCTGAAAACAGTTGTGTTAGCTTTTCTGGGTATCGCCACGTCGCGACTTCGATTGGTCGACCAAGGTCGTTAGCAGCTTCTAGTGCGGCTTGAACCTTCACGATCATGCCATCAGTAATCACTTTCCCTTCGATAAGGTCATCAGCTTGCTGCTGGTTAAGGCTTGGAATTAGGTGACCCTTGCCATCTAGTACGCCACTTACATCAGAAAGCAGTACCAGCTCAGCATCAAGTGCACCAGCAACAGCAACCGCAGCTTGGTCAGCATTCACATTCATCAGTTGCCCTTGCTCAGTTAGACCAATTGAACTGATGATTGGCAGTGCGCCCGCATTCAGAATGGCTTGTAGAACGGTTGAATCACCTGGTTCAGCTTTGCCAACTGCGCCCAATTCAGGGTTCAATTCGCTCACTTTGCATAAACCACCATCAGCTAGGCTCAAACCAACAGCATTAATACCGTCTTTAATCGCCTGACCTTGCAGTAATTTGTTCGCCGTGCCCGCTAGCGCGCCAGCAATAACAGGAATCTGATCATAAGGAGTAACGCGCAGACCTTCTTTCTTAACAGTCTCAAGGTTCAACTTATTCATTAAATCATCGACAAGGTAACCACCGCCGTGAACAATCACGATTGGTCGTTGTGCTTGTTGTTGGTAAGCAGAGATCGCACCAAATAACTTGCTAAGTGTTTCACCACAAGATAGCGCAGCGCCACCTAGCTTTATGATTAATGGTTGATTATTAAGGCTCATATCTAGATTTCCTTACACTAACGCAGTTAATGGCGCAAAACCATAACGTAAATTTAAACACTGCATCGCTTGGCTAGATGCACCCTTTAATAAGTTATCAATCGCTGAAACAACGATGATGTGTTGACCTTGAACCTTCCAACCTAAATCGCAGAAAGGTGTCTGTTCTACATCTTGAATTCTTGGCAATGTCTCTTCGAGTAACCTTACGGCTGGCTTGCCTTGGTAAGCTTGTTCAAAGGCATCTTGTACCTGTTGTTCTGTCACGCCCTGAGCCAGCTTCATAGTAATGGTCGCTAAAATGCCGCGCTTAAAGTTGCCTAGGTGCGGAGTGAAAATCACATCACATCCTAAATGTGCTGCCATTTCAGGTTGATGACGGTGGTTAAATACACCATAAGCTTGCAGGCTCACTTCGCAGAAGCTGTTGACCATGGTCGCCTTGCGCCCTGCCCCACTAACGCCGCTGGTCGCGTTAATCACAGGCCATTGATTCTCGTCCAGTAACTTAGCTTCAACTAAAGGCTTAATCGCCAGTTGTGATGCCGTTGGGTAACAACCTGCGACTGCAACAAGCTGAGCTTCTTTAATCTCTTGCTCATTCCATTCCGCTAAACCGTAAGCCGCTTTATCTAGCCACTGTTCATGTTGGTGTTCAAAGCCGTAAAACTCTTGGTAGAAGTTTTCGCCTTTAACTCTAAAAGCACCTGATAGGTCGAATACTTGGCAATCATTCTCTAGAAAGATAGGAGCCAGGTCATGACTCACTTCATGTGCTGTCGCTAGGAAAATCACATCAGACTGCTTTGCCACTTCTTCTGGATTCGTTAATGGCTGTACTGGCATATCAATCAAGCCCGCTAACTTACCGTGCAGTGCTGCAATAGGTTTACCTGCGTCTACACTATTGGCTGAGACATACAAACCTGATAGCGTGAGCTCAGGGTGTCTGTTTATCATTAGAGCCAGTTCTGCTCCTGTGTAGCCGCTTGCGCCAATGATCGTGGTTTTCAACATCTCAACACATCCATTTCTGAGGTAAGTTACATTTCAAAATTTGACTATTCATACTTAGTTTTTGGCTTTATTTGATTTCTTATGCATTAAATATGATTTAATATGTGTTTTACCGACTTATAGTTTTCCTGTCAATAGTAGAAGTGAAGATATTATGCAATTACCGAGTTTCCTTGAGGTCTATAAAGGCCTAATTTCCACCGACTCTATTAGTTCTACGGATCCAAGCTGGGATCATGGCAACGAGAAAGTGATCGAAAAAATGGCTCAATGGTTTAAAGATCTGGGCTTTAGCGTAGAAGTCGTGGAAGTTGAGCCTGGCAAGCATAATATGATCGCAAAAATGGGCTCAGGCGAAGGCGGCTTATTGCTGGCTGGACATAGTGATACCGTGCCATTTGATGAAGGGCGTTGGAATTTCGACCCTCACGCACTGACAGAACACAACAATCGCTTCTACGGATTAGGTACTGCCGACATGAAAGGCTTTTTCGCCTTTATCTATGAAGCAGTAAGAAAGATGGATTGGAGTAAACAGGCGAAGCCACTTTATGTATTGGCAACCTGTGATGAAGAGACCACCATGCTAGGTGCGCGTCATTTCACTGAAAACGCACCGTTTAAACCGGATTACTGCATCATTGGTGAACCGACCAGCCTAGTACCGATTCGCGGGCACAAAGGTCACGTGGCGAATGCAGTGCGCGTAACCGGTAAATCAGGTCACTCTTCAGATCCAGCATTAGGCGTTAACGCTATCGAAATCATGCATGAAGTGCTGTTTGCTTTGATGCAGCTGCGCGACAAATTAATTAAAGAGTACCACCACCCAGGGTTCGCAATTCCAAGCCCGACACTAAACCTAGGTCATATTCATGGTGGTGACAGCGCTAACCGTATTTGTGGTTGTTGTGAACTGCACTACGACGTGCGCCCTTTACCAAGTATCAGCTTAGACGGTTTAGATAACATGCTGCGCAGCGCACTCAAAGAAGTGGAAGCGAAGTGGCCGGGCAGAATTGAGATTACGCCACTGCACGAACCTATCCCAGGTTACGAGTGTCAGCACGACCACCCATTTATCGGCGGCATGGAATCCGTTTGCGAAACTGAATCACAAACCGTGAATTACTGTACCGAGGCACCTTTCCTCCAAGAACTTTGCCCAACCTTAGTTCTGGGGCCGGGCTCAATCGACCAAGCTCACCAACCGGATGAATTCTTAAGCTTTGATTTTATCGACCCAACGATTGACGTACTGAGTAAATCTATTCGTAAATATTGTTTCTAGTTATTGCCACCCTTGCGATACTTTTTTATAAAAGCTGCCCTAAAAGGTGGCTTTTATTCTGTTATCCCTGCCAAAGCCTGATCTTGTAATTAAATTTCACTTTATTCCGAAGTCTTGGAAAATTTACTTCTCCCGCATTTCGAAAACTAATAATTGCAAACTTAGAATGCTTTATTTGACTAGATACAGCAGTTTTCGCTAGATTGTGTACTTAACAAGGAACAATGGATGTAATTTTTTTACGAGGCAGGATGACAATGAACGAGAAATACGCCGCTCTCAAGAGTAACGTAAGCATGCTGGGACGCTTGCTAGGTAACACAATCCAAGATGCACATGGTGACGTTATCTTAGAGAAAGTGGAAACTATCCGTAAACTTTCCAAATCCGCCCGCGCAGGCAACAAAGCTGACCGTGACAGCCTAGTTGAAGAAATCAAAAACCTGCCGAACGAACAACTCACTCCTGTTGCTCGTGCATTTAACCAATTTCTCAACCTCACCAACATGGCAGAGCAATACCACACCATCTCTCGCCACTGTGAGGAGCATGTTTGCGAACCAGACGTGCTGCAATCTCTATTTTCCAAATTAAACCAAAACGACATCAGCAAGCTAGATGCAGCTCAAGCTGTTCGCGACCTGAACATTGAGCTCGTTTTGACTGCACACCCAACAGAAATCACTCGTCGCACCATGATCAACAAGCTGGTGAAGATCAACGAATGTCTGTCTAAATTAGAATTAAGCGACCTATCACACAAAGAGCGCGTGAAAACCGAACGTCGCCTAGAGCAACTTATCGCTCAAGGTTGGCACTCTGATGTGATTCGTCAGCAACGCCCAACACCACTTGATGAAGCGAAATGGGGCTTTGCGGTTGTAGAAAACTCGCTATGGGAAGCTGTGCCTGATTTCCTGCGTGAAATGGATGGTCGACTAAAAGGCTACCTTGGTGAAGGCCTGCCGATTGATGCACGTCCAGTTCACTTCTCATCTTGGATGGGCGGTGACCGCGATGGTAACCCATTCGTAACGCACACTATTACCAAAGAGGTTCTGCGCCTATCTCGCTGGAAAGCCGCTGACCTTTACCTAGGTGACGTAAACGAGCTGATTACCGAACTGTCGATGACTAAGTGTAATGATGCGGTTCGTGAACTAGCCGGTGATGAGCATGAAGCTTACCGTGCAATCCTGAAGAACCTACGCACTCTACTGAACAACACACTAGAAGTACTAGATGCAAAACTGCATGACACTGAAGTTCCGAAGAAAGAAACACTACAGAACATCGACCAACTTTGGACTCCGCTTTACGCGTGTTACCAATCGCTGCACGAGTGTGGCATGGGCGTAATCGCAGACGGTTCTCTGCTTGATACCTTGCGCCGCCTAAAAGCGTTCGGTGTACATCTAGTTCGTCTCGATGTTCGTCAAGAAAGTACCCGTCACTCAGATGTACTGTCTGAACTGACTCGCTACTTAGGCATTGGTGATTACGACCAATGGAGCGAGCAAGACAAGATTGCTTTCTTAACCAATGAATTAAGCTCTAAGCGCCCGCTGCTTCCTCGCGATTGGGAGCCATCTGAACAGGTTAAAGAGGTTTTAGACACCTGTAAGGTCATTGCTGCTCAACCTCGTGAAGCCTTCGGTGCTTACGTGATTTCTATGGCGCGTACAGCATCAGATGTACTGGCTGTTCACTTGCTACTGCAAGAATGTGGCTGCCCATACCGCATGGACGTGTGTCCACTGTTCGAAACACTGGACGACTTGAACAACTCAGAAGCGGTAATGAAGCAGCTGATGAGTATCGACTTGTACCGTGGCTTCATCCAAAACCACCAAATGGTAATGATCGGCTACTCAGACTCAGCGAAAGATGCGGGCGTAATGTCTGCAGGTTGGGCTCAATACGATGCAATGGATAAGCTAGTTAAGGTTTGTGATGAAGAAGGCATTGAACTGACTCTATTCCACGGTCGTGGCGGTACGGTTGGTCGTGGTGGTGCGCCAGCGCACGCAGCTCTTCTTTCTCAGCCACCTAAGAGCTTGAAAGGCGGTTTACGTGTAACTGAGCAAGGCGAAATGATCCGCTTTAAGCTTGGCTTGCCAGATGTTGCTGTAAACAGCTTCAACCTTTACGCAAGTGCGATTCTAGAAGCGAACCTTCTGCCGCCACCAGAGCCAAAACAAGAGTGGCGCGACCTAATGGAAGTGCTGTCTCAAGTCTCTTGTGAGGCTTACCGTAACGTGGTTCGTGGTGAAGAGAAGTTTGTTCCGTACTTCCGTCAAGCAACACCAGAACTAGAGCTAGGTAAACTGCCTCTAGGTTCTCGCCCAGCTAAACGTAACCCGAACGGTGGTGTAGAAAGCCTACGTGCAATTCCATGGATCTTCTCTTGGAGCCAAAACCGCTTGGTACTTCCTGCATGGTTAGGTGCTGGTGAAGCGATTCAATACTCAGTTGACCAAGGGCATCAAGCGCTACTTGAAGAGATGTGTCGTGAATGGCCATTCTTCTCAACTCGTTTGGGTATGTTGGAAATGGTGTACTCGAAGTGCAACATGGAAATCGCTAAGTACTACGACCAACGTCTTGTTGACGAAGAGCTATTACCGTTAGGTGAATTGCTGCGTGAACAGCTACAAAAAGATATCAAAGCCGTACTAAATGTAGAGAACAACGAGAACCTAATGCAGAGCGACCCTTGGGGGCTTGAGTCGATTCGCCTACGTAACATCTACGTAGAGCCATTGAACATGCTTCAAGCTGAGCTGCTGTACCGTACTCGTAAGTGCGAAACACCACCAGCTGAGTTAGAAGAGGCGCTAATGGTGACTATTGCAGGCATTGCTGCAGGCATGCGAAATACCGGTTAATTAGTGATTTCTACTATAAGATAGACAAAAGGTCGCCTCGTGCGACCTTTTTATTTCAACAAAATGACCATGATGAGTTTTTTATCAGTTTTTTGGGTTATTTTATCCATGTATTCTACTTTATGCTTATTATTTAGATATACTACTGCTCCACTGCGGAAACACTCAATAATCATAATCTGCAGTACTTTGACCAATAAACTGGTCGACCTAGGTGATAAACGGCTTTGTAAGGTGACATAACCAACCCATGAGTTGGTACAACTTAAACATAACCAATATAACGTGCCACTAGAAGCACACTTGATGTTTAAGTATTTGTTTACTGTTTACCATTTGGATTTCAGACATGTCATTACCACACGTAATTTTAACCGTTCTAAGTACACGCGACGCTACTGGTTACGATATCACAAAAGAATTCTCTGCAAGCATCGGTTACTTCTGGAAAGCTAGCCATCAACAAGTTTACCGTGAGCTAAATAAAATGGCTCAGAACGAACAGGTAACTTGCGTGCTTGAACCTCAAGAAGGCAAACCTGATCGTAAAGTTTACTCTATCACCGATGCTGGCCGTAGTGCTCTGGGTGAATGGTTTGAACAGCCGACTGCACACCCAACGGTTCGTGACGAATTCTCAGCTAAGCTAATGGCTTGTGCTGTACAACCTTCTGACGCGTACCGTGTACAACTTTCTGAACTTGTAGAAGAATCTCGCAAATTGGTTTCTCATTACCGTGAAATCGAAGCGGCTTACTACGCAACACCAGCAACGCTAGACAAGCAAGCTCGTCTTGAGCGTCTAACGCTTCGTCGTAACCTACTTATCCGTGAAGCATGGATTGTATGGGCTGAAGAAGTATTGCTTGAACTTGGTGCTATCGCTTAAGCAGAAGCTAGAAGCTAGAAGCTAGAAGCTGATAGAAAAATAAAAGGCTTGAACTCTTAGAGTCCAAGCCTTTTTTGTATCTGTAGGATTTGAATTAAACAGCGATGCTTTACAGGAGCTTAAGCTTTACTTAAAGCGCAGCGACTTGCGGACGAACACCTAACGTGTGGCAAAGTGCGTAAGTCATTTCTGCACGGTTTAGCGTGTAGAAGTGGAAGTCTTTCACACCTTCACGGCTCAGTGTACGAACCATATCAATCGCTTGGCTAGCACCAACAAGCTGACGAGTCGTTGGATCATCGTCCAAGCCTTCAAATTGCTTCGCCATCCAGCCTGGTACTTTTACGTTATTCATCGCAGCAAAGCGAGACGCTTGCTTAAAGTTAGAAACTGGTAAGATACCCGGTACAATCTCAACATCAACGCCAGCCGCTACACAGCGGTCACGAAAACGTAGGTAGCTCTCTACATCAAAGAAGAACTGAGTGATGGCACGGTTTGCACCGGCATCCACTTTACGTTTTAGGTTGATAAGATCTGATTGAGCGCTTTTCGCTTCAGGGTGAACCTCTGGGAATGCCGCCACTGAAATATCAAAGTCGTGACGAGACTTGAGTAGCTCAACGAGGTCAGATGCGTACATCTCAGGCGCTCCGCCACCTGGTGGAATATCACCACGCAGCGCAACGATACTCTCAATGCCATTTGCCCAGTAATCGTCAGCAATTTGAATCAGCTCTTCGCGACTCGCATCAATACACGTTAGGTGCGGCGCAGCAACTAGACCTGTTTGGTTCTTGATTTCTTTAATGATTGAGTGGGTACGGTCACGCTCACCCGAGTTTGCACCGTAGGTCACTGATACAAATTTTGGTTGAAGCGTTTTAAGACGGTGAACAGAATTCCACAGGGTCTCTTCCATCTTTTCACTGCTTGGTGGAAAAAACTCAAATGACACATTGATGTTGTCAGAAAGCTCAGCGATATTCTGATTTAAAGCGTCGATATGACTAGCGTGTGTGTATCCCATCTTACTCTCCCTGTGGCAAAAGCAACCACTAAAATCTCAAATCCTCAAACGACGTTTAGACGTCTATATGTCCACAGGATGTATTGAATACGATTTAATGTCAACAGATCCATTATGAATTTTTTTCAAGTAGATCGTGAGTAAAACTCAAGTCGTTAGATGGGTCGCAAAGCAGAAATAAGGAAGAAAAAAGGCTGAGAAACACATCGTGCTTTCAGCCTTATTTATCTTAGTGAAGAGTATGCTATTTAAGTGCCATAGCAAATGATTTGAGTATTAGAACAGGCTCGACATTCGGTTCAAATCAGACTGAATTGCACCAGCCGTCACTTCACGTCCAGCACCTGGGCCACGAATAACCAATGGGTTATCTTTGTACCATTTACTCTCAATCGCAAAGATATTGTCGCAAGGCAGCAAGTTCGCCAGAGCGTGCTCTTTCGATAACGCTTCAACACCTACGGTTGCTTTGCCGTTCTTCTCTAAACGCGCGACGTAACGTAGTACCTTTTGCTGAGAATGCGCTTTCTCCAAACGCTCAGCCAACTCCTCACTCAGCACAGAAGCTTTGTCAAAGAAGTCATCCACCGATAGGTCTTGCAGCTCTTCAGGGACCAGTGATTCCACTTTTACGTTTTCAGGTTCGATATCTAAGCCCGACTCACGAGCCAGAATCACCAACTTACGCATCACATCTGAACCATCGAGGTCAGCACGAGGGTCTGGTTCTGTCAGGCCTTGTTGCCATGCTAAATCCACCAGCTCGCTGAACGGCACCGTGCCATCAAACTGCTGGAACAACCAAGACAAAGTGCCTGAGAAGATACCCGACAGCGCAATAATATCGTCGCCACTTTCACGTAGGTCACGTACCGTGTGGTTAATTGGTAAGCCCGCACCAACGGTCGCGTTGTACAACCAGTGACGGCTGATCTTAGCAAACGCATCTTGAACCTGATGGTAATACTCGCTTGATGCGGAGCCTGCCACCTTGTTCGCCGAGATCAAGTGAATGCCTTGCTGAGCAATCTGTAGATACTTTTCTGCAAGAGCTTGGCTGGCAGTAACATCCAAAACCACAGCTTCGTCGTAGCCCTGAATAGAGCCTAAACGCTCCAGCCAGTCGTTTCCATTGTTAGCAATCGCTTCGTCATCAAAGCGCTCACCGACAGAGGTTGCATCGATACCTTGGTCGTCGAACCAATAGGTTTGGCTATCAACCACAGCAACCAATTCAAAGTTCATTCCGCGACGCTTTTCGAGCTCAGCCTTTTGCTCAGCAAACAGACTTAACCAGCTTGAACCAATGTTACCCTTACCACACAAGGCAATCGCAACACGCTTCTGCGCTTGGAATAGTTGAGAGTGAATGCCCTTCACTAGGCTCGATGTTTCACTCTTACGAATCACTGCCACTAAACTCAGACCAGAGTTCGCTTCAGAGATAAACTCAACCGATGAACTCTTTAGCTGCTGATAAAAACCGTAGCAGTGGTTAGGGTTCTTCGTTACGCCCGCACCTACAGCAGCAATAAGAGAGAAGCCCTCTTTCAGCTTAATCTCAGCTTCAATCGCGTGATCTTGTAGGTACTCTAGAGCGCCACCAGCGATCTCTTCTGTATACGCGAGACGCAAGCAGTGTTGATCCGGTTCTAGCTCATAAGCCAGCGGCTCTAGTTGAGCACGCTTAAGCCCTTCAAGCACCTCACTTTCTAGACGGTCGAAATCGTGCCCGTGACCAAACGTCAGTTGCACAATCAGCACTTCATCCAGAGAGGTAATGATTTTTGCACCACGACCCGATGCCAATACACGCTCTATCTGTGTAGAGCCCGCCTCTGGCTGATAGCTGCAACGCAAGCTCAGATCCATCGCACTTTGCGCGACTGGCTGTAGTGTGCGGCTATGAAGCACAGGTGCGGCAAGACGAGCGAGTTCACTCGCTTCATCAAGACGAAGTAGAGGCAGTAAACACGCATCCGACACCAAGCGAGGGTCAGCACTGTATACGCCTGCTACATCACTCCAAATCGTTACGCGATCCACTTCAGCTAAAGCGCCAATCACGGTTGCTGAATAGTCTGAACCATTGCGACCAAGTAATACGGTTTCACCTTCAGTATTTTGCGCCATAAAGCCGGTAATCACCACACGACAATGGGCATGTTGCGCTAACGCTTCTTTAATCAGAGGATAAGAACGAGCACGCTCCACTTCAGGCTGAGCGCCCACTTCTGCACGTAAGAAAGCACGAGCATCTTGTGCGACAGCTTGTAAATCATGTTGGCACAACAAAGCAGCTAACAGACGTGAAGACCAAACTTCACCGTGACCTAGGACTTGCGCTTTTTGTGCTTCGCTTAGAGGAGCCGTTAGCTCGCCCAAAGCGGTAAATTCTTGTTGGATAGTCGCCGTAAGTTGCTCTGCAGGCTCACCTTCAAGCAGTGCTTCAATCAGTTCAAGCTGGAACTGACGAAGGGTTTGTAGGCACTCATGAGCAATACGCCCATCTTTATCAAGCGCTTCTACAAACTCAATCAAACGGTTAGTGGTTTTGCCTGCTGCCGAAACAACCACTAAGTCTGTTGCTGATGAATACTCTCTAAGAATGTTGACCACGCGTAAGTAACACTCAGGGTCTGCTAAACTGCTACCACCAAATTTATGTAGCTGGCGAAAGGCTGCCATTGTTACCCCTCCCCTTCAGCGATAAAGCCTTGTGTTTTTTCAAACGCTTGCTTGAGGTCATCAATCAAATCTTCAGCATCTTCAAGGCCAACAGAAAGACGCAGCAACTGTTGAGAAACGCCCGCTTCTGCCAGTGCTTCTTCACCCATCGCACGGTGCGTCATCGACGCAGGGTGACAAATCAAGCTTTCAACACCGCCCAGCGACTCCGCCAAAGAGAACAGCTCTAACTTATCGACAAAGAACTTAAGCGCCTCGAATGAGCCCGCAAACTCAAAACTCAGCATTGAACCAAAGCCAGACTGCTGCTTCTTCGCGATATCATGACCTGGGTGTTCAGGAAGGCTTGGGTGGTAAATTGTACCAACGAGATCTTGCTGCTGCAGAGACGCCAGAATTTCACGTGAACTCTCTTCGTGAACTCGCATACGAGCACCTAACGTACGAATGCCACGTAGCGTCATGTAGCTATCAAATGGTGTGCCGGTCGCACCAATACAGTTACCCCACCATGCTAGCTCTTCAGCGTGCTCTTCTGTTTTAGTGATCACCACACCACCAATCACATCTGAATGTCCGTTGATGTATTTAGTCGTTGAGTGGATAACAAAATCCGCACCCAGCTCTAAAGGCTTTTGGAACACTGGTGTCAAAAATGTATTGTCGACAGCAACCAGAGCACCAACCTCTTTCGCTTTACGGCAAGTTTCTGCAATATCAACTACACGAACTAAAGGATTCGATGGTGTTTCAATTAAGATCAACTTTGGCTTAAGCGCGATCGCCGCATCCAGTGCCGCTTGATCCGATTGATCAACAAACAGAACTTTGAAGTCACCTTTTAGTGAGCGAGTGTTAAACAAACGGTAAGTACCACCATAGCAGTCGTGTGGTGCGACAATCAGATCATCACTGCCTAAGAAAGCAGAAACCCATAAGTTAAGTGCAGAAGTACCGCAGTTAGTAACCACTGCACCTTTGCCCGATTCAAGCTCAAACAGTGCCGTTTCTAATAAACCGCGGTTTGGGTTACCTGAACGGGTGTAATCGTACTTTGGCACTTCACCAAAAGCGGGAAACCCATAGTTAGTCGAAAGATAAATAGGTGGGACAACGGCATGGTGTTGCGTGTCTGACTCGATACCAGTACGTACTGCGATTGTTGCTGGCTTCCGGCTGCTCATAGGTGCTTCCTTACAAGTTTGCGTCTGAGAGTCACAGCTGCTTGTCGGCATTTTGCGGCTGTGTTAGATATATGTTATCCACTTTACTTTCATAAACGTGAGACGTCAACACTTCTAGACGTCTATATGTCTTTGCTTATGGCGGTAAATCCCGCTAAAATCACCACTATTAATTTAATCTAACAACTAAAGTGATGAAGGTACGCAATGGCCGACTGGAATGGTGAATACATAAGCCCATATGCTGAGCATGGAAAGAAAAGCGAACAAGTAAAGAAGATTACAGTTTCTATCCCTTTAAAAGTGCTAAAGGTGCTTACTGACGAGCGTACTCGCCGCCAGATCAACAACCTGCGCCATGCAACAAACAGTGAGCTACTGTGTGAAGCTTTTCTACATGCGTACACAGGCCAACCACTGCCAACAGATGAAGACCTTCGTAAAGACCGCCCAGATGATATCCCTGCTGAAGTGAAAAAACTGATGACAGAAATGGGCATCGAGTTCGAAGCGTTTGACGAAGAATAACAATAACTCAGTCACTGCCTTCAATATTGATTCGCTTTAGCTGAATGTTCACATTACTGATTCGTCTTATCAGTGTTCTGTGAATAAGAGACATAAAAAAACCGACTCCAGATGAGTCGGTTTTTTATTATTTGTGCTCTATGGAGCAACCGCTATAACAAGCGACTACTCCATCCAGTCGCTATGCCATATGCTTCTATGCCATGTAGTTAGCAGGCATCTCGATACGCGCAACGCCAGATTCAACGGCCGCTTCTGCTACTGCTTTCGCTACGCGAGGAAGTAAACGTGGGTCCATTGGCTTAGGAATGATGTAACCCTTACCGAACTCAAGTGACGTCTCACCCGCTGCTTTTAATACTTCCGCTGGCACTTCTTCTTTCGCCAGTTCACGAATGGCTTTAACCGCTGCAAGCTTCATTTCGTCATTGATTTCGCTTGCACGCACATCAAGTGCACCACGGAAAATGAATGGGAAACAAAGTACGTTGTTTACTTGGTTAGGGTAATCACTGCGGCCTGTACCCATAATAAGGTCAGAACGAACTTCGTGAGCAAGCTCAGGCTTGATCTCTGGATCTGGGTTTGAACATGCAAACACAACTGGCTTATCAGCCATTAATGTTAGTGCTTCTGCCGGTAGTAGGTTAGGGCCTGATACGCCCAAGAATAGGTCAGCACCTTCGATAACATCTTCAAGCGTACGCTTATCTGTGTTGTTTGCGAATAGTTCTTTGTATTCGTTCAGATCATCACGACGAGTGTGGATCACACCCTTACGGTCAAGCATGTAGATCTTCTCACGCTGAGCGCCACACTTAATCAGTAGCTCCATACACGCAACCGCCGCTGCGCCAGCACCTAAACAAACGATCTTACACTCTTCTAGCTTCTTACCTTGAAGCTCGATCGCGTTCAGCATACCTGCTGCTGTTACGATCGCAGTACCGTGTTGGTCATCGTGGAATACTGGTACATCACAACGCTCAATCAGGCGACGTTCAATCTCAAAACAGTCTGGTGCTTTGATGTCTTCTAGGTTGATACCGCCGAATGTATCTGCGATGTTCGCAACTGTATCGACAAACTCATCGATTGTGCGGTGTTTTACTTCAATATCGATAGAATCTAAACCAGCGAAACGCTTAAACAGTAGCGCTTTACCTTCCATTACTGGTTTAGAAGCAATTGGACCAAGGTTACCTAGGCCAAGAATCGCAGTACCGTTAGAGATAACTGCAACCATGTTGCCTTTACCTGTGTACTTATAAACGTTATCAACGTTCTGTGCGATCTCACGAACAGGCTCAGCCACGCCTGGGCTGTATGCAAGTGCTAGGTCTTCTGCAGAGTTTGCAGGCTTCGTCAGCTCAATGGCAATTTTGCCTGGAATTGGGAACTCATGATAATCAAGAGCTTGCTGACGGAATTGTTCTTGAGGTGATAATTCTTGAGAGGATTGATCTTGGCGGCTGTCTTCAGACATAGGTGTAGGTTCCTAGGATATTATTATTAGGGGGATCTTGTTCATGTTAATGGATGTACTTCAAAGTTCCTAGGTGGTAAAGGCCTCTGTCTCATTAAAAAACGAGATTTCACTACTAATAAGACCAGTGAGCAGTTGAAATTACTATCGCTTGTTGAACTTTCGAGCGGATTTGCAGTGATGAGTAATAAGCGAAGAATTACCCTTCAATATAGAGGCAAGCTGCTTGGTGTAGGAGAGAATGAAAGCTTGAGGGGAAAGTCTGTATTTTCTCAAATTTCAGGCAACAAAAAAGGACACCGAAGTGTCCTTTTTATGTCTAAATAGCGAGAATTACTTCTTGCTAGAAAGAGCACCGAAACGCTTGTTGAAGCGATCAACACGGCCGCCTGTATCTACGATACGTTGCTTACCAGTGTAGAACGGGTGACATTTGTCACATACGTCTAGGTGGATTGATTCTTTTGCTAGCGTTGAGTTGAACTCAAAAGTGTTGCCGCAAGAACAAGTAGCAGTAACTGCTTTGTATTCTGGGTGGATTCCAGCTTTCATGGGATAACCTCAAGTAGGCCGTGTCGCTATACGATTCTAAGCCGCACACCACACGTAGTTTAAAAAAGAAATAAAGACACCGCTCATCACTAAAGCGCGACGAAGCCATACCTTTAAGGCGCAGTATAGTAATGAATCTGTGAAGTAGGATCAACTGATTTGATACATTTTTCGCCAATATTGATATTATTTTCTTCATCTATTGAAATTCTTTGGCGGCAGCGACTTTCAGGCACTCACTTCCCCTTGTCAGCCAAACTGTTTCTCGAATTTAACCGCCTTATCCTTTAGACTGTTCGCTCTCGTCAACTCAGATAAAGCCGTCCCTTTATGCGTCCAATGATTGCCCGTGTGGCGCTGCCTGTCCCACTCGACAAGCAGTTCGATTACAAGATTCCAAGCCACCTATTTCCGATTATTGGTGGTCGAGTCTCTGTGCCTTTTGGACGACAAACCTTAACTGGGATTGTCACGGCTCTGGTTAACGAATCAGAATTCGAACTAGACAAACTCAAACCGATTAAAGCGTTGCTAGATAACCAGCCGGTTTGGCCGGACTCTGTCTACTCACTATTAACGTGGTGCAGTCAGTTCTATCAATACCCACTTGGCGAAACCTTTGCCAATGCCCTACCCAGAGCTTTACGCAAAGGCAAAGCGGCAGACTTCGCAACTTTGGTTGAGTGGCAGCTAACGCCGTCAGGCAGAGATCAGTTAATGCAAGGCTTTGGTCGCGCGGTCAAGCAAGCTAAAGTCATGCACATGTTGGAGCACGGTGCCGTTCCTCATCAAGAGTTCATCGACCAAGAGGTAGGCAGCGCTGTTCTCAAAACACTGGGAGAAAAAGGTTGGATTGAATCGGTTGAGAAGAAGCCGAAACGACAGCCATGGCCAGCCGACCTCGAAAACGACCAGGACAAACCTAAGCTCAACGAAGAGCAAGCCATCGCAATTGCAACGGTAAATAGTCAAAACAGCTTTGGTTGCTTCCTGTTAGAAGGTGTCACGGGTTCAGGCAAGACGGAAGTCTACCTAAATATGATTAAGCCGATTCTCGACCAGGGTAAACAAGCGTTAGTGCTGGTACCAGAGATTGGCCTAACACCACAAACCATTAACCGCTTTAAGCGACGCTTTAATGTGCCTGTTGAGGTTGTCCACTCAGGTCTAAACGATTCAGAGCGCCTAAATGCGTGGTTATCGGCTCGCGATAAAATTGCCGGCATTGTGATAGGTACTCGCTCAGCTCTGTTCACGCCGTTTGCCGATTTGGGCATTATTATTGTCGATGAAGAACACGACGCCTCATATAAGCAGCAAGATAGCCTACGCTACCATGCTCGTGATGTGGCGATCATGCGTGCGCACAAAGCGCAGATTCCAGTGGTATTAGGCTCTGCAACCCCAGCTTTCGAAACACTGCACAACGCGCAAATCGGTAAGTACAGCCACCTGACTCTGACCTCACGTGCCGGTGTCGCACTACCCACCACCAATAAAGTGTTGGATGTGAAAGGTGAATACCTAGAAAGTGGCTTGTCTGCATCATTGATCGCCGAGATGCAACGACACCTGAAATCTGGCAACCAAGTGATGCTGTTCCTCAACCGCCGAGGGTTTTCTCCGGCATTGATGTGTCACGATTGTGGTTGGACAGCCGAGTGTAAGCGCTGTGATGCCTACTACACCTATCACCAATACAGCAACGAAATGCGCTGCCACCATTGTGGCTCGCAGCAACATATTGTGCATAACTGCCAAGGCTGTGGTTCAGCAAACTTGGTCACGGTCGGAGTGGGTACCGAACAGTTGGAAGCGCAACTTGGTCAGCTATTCCCAGAATACAAAACCATTCGTATTGACCGTGACAGCACTCGCCGTAAAGGCAGCCTAGAGAGCGCACTCGAATCGATTCGCAAAGGTGAATACCAGATCCTTATCGGCACCCAGATGTTAGCTAAAGGCCACCACTTCCCTGACGTGACACTCGTGGCGTTATTAGATGTCGATGGCTCTTTATACAGCAGTGACTTCCGAGCCTCTGAGCGTCTTGCTCAGTTGTTCATTCAAGTGGCAGGTCGCGCAGGTCGTGCGAGTAAGCCTGGTGAGGTGATCTTACAAACGCACCACCCAGAGCACGGATTACTGCAAGCATTGCTGCACAAAGACTATAACCACTTTGCTCAAACGGCCTTAGCAGAGCGTAAACAAGCGATGTTGCCACCTTACACCTTTATGACGCTATTTAGAGCAGAGGCGAACGACACACGCTTGGTGGAAGAGTTCCTACGTCAGGTTCGTCATACACTGGAATCACACCCACTGTTTGACCAATATTGCATGGTGTTAGGCCCAACCCCTGCGCCACTGGCGAAGCGAGCGGGTAAATCTCGCTGGCAGTTGATTTTGCAAACCCAAACTCGCTCACTTATGCAGAAGCTATTAATGAGTGCGAAGCCGGCAATTAATATGTTACCCGCCGCGAAAAAAGTTCGTTGGTCGCTCGATATAGAGCCGCAAGACTTGAGCTAAACCCCTTCGGGTTAAAACTAATGATAAGTTTGTTCACAAATATTTCATATTTCTCGTGAGCAAGTTCACACGAGTCATGTGATTTTTGTTAATCTAGCCGTAACTTTACGCAGATGAAACGAATAAAATATTGCAATAAAAAAAGTGTTAGCAACACTTTCATAATATCTATTCGATTACATTTATTATTCACGCCTTAGATACTTAGGCAGCAAAGGAACTTAAAAGAGGGTTTAATTTATGGCGACAATGAAGGATGTTGCCCAGCTAGCAGGCGTCTCAACGGCTACCGTATCACGAGCTTTGATGAATCCTGAGAAAGTCTCAGTTTCGACTCGCAAACGAGTGGAAACAGCCGTACTTGAAGCTGGATACTCACCCAATACATTAGCTAGAAATTTACGTCGCAACGAATCAAAAACCATCATTACTATCGTTCCTGATATCTGTGACCCGTATTTCGCAGAAATCATTCGTGGTATCGAAGATGCTGCTGTCGAAAATGATTACCTCGTTCTGCTGGGTGACAGCGGCCAACAGAAAAAACGCGAGTCTTCGTTTGTTAATCTCGTCTTCACCAAACAAGCAGATGGCATGCTACTACTAGGCACCGACCACCCGTTCGATGTCAGCAAGTCTGAGCAAAAGAACCTACCTCCTATGGTAATGGCGTGTGAGTTCGCACCAGAGCTAGAACTGCCTACGGTACACATCGATAACCTGACTTCTGCATTCGAAGCCGTGAACTACCTTGCTCAATTGGGTCATAAGCGTATCGCTCAAATCTCTGGCCCAATGTCAGCAACCCTATGTAAGTTCCGTCAGCAAGGTTACCAACAAGCGCTGCGTCGTGCTGGCGTGTCAATGAACCCAGCCTACAGCACCATCGGTGATTTTACCTTCGAAGCGGGTGCTCAAGCGGTTCGTCAACTGTTAGCGCTACCAGAGCAGCCGACCGCTATTTTCTGTCACAACGATGCGATGGCAATTGGTGCGATTCAAGAAGCCAAGAAACTCGGTTTACGAGTGCCTCAAGATTTATCTGTTGTTGGCTTTGATGATATTCAATTCGCTCAGTACTGCGATCCACCGCTAACCACCATTTCTCAACCTCGTTATGAGATTGGACGCCAAGCAATGTTGATGATGCTAGACCTACTAAAAGGCAACGATGTGCAAGCAGGTTCGCGTCTGCTAGAAGCCAGCCTAGTGGTTCGAGGCAGTACTGCACCACCTCGAATGTAAATCTTCGAAATACCCATATAAATCTGCGGCACATTTTGATGTGCCGCTTCCATTTCTACACTATTATCCTCGCGCAATCTGGATTACCATGAGAGCAGAATTACCAACTACTGAATTGTCTTGTGGCTAATAGAGATTATGTGAAGCGTGGTCGTGGCACGAAAAAACCGACCAAAAAACAAGCCCCTCGCCGTAAACCATGGCGTAGTGGTCTTTTGGCGATCCTCCTTGTTGGCGGGTTTGGTTACGGACTTTACCTATTGAGTAATGACCCAGAGCCACCAGCACCGGCTCCAGTAGTGAGTAAACCAACACCGAAGCCAAAACCAGCCAAAGTGATTCCACCACCTCCAGAAGAGAAATGGGACTACGTTGAAACGCTGCCAAGTCGCGAAATCGAAGTAAAAGCCAAAGAGCAAGAGATCTCTAAGATCCCTTACATCATGCAATGTGGCGCTTACAAAACGTCAGCACAGGCAGAAGCACGTAAGTTGGATATCGCCTTCCAAGGTATCTCGAGTGAAATCCGTAAGAAAGATGGCAGCAGCTGGTACCGCGTGGTACTAGGGCCATACAAGCTTAAGCGTGATGCAGAGCGAGACCGCCACAAGCTGCAGCGTGCTAAAATCGAGCCTTGCGCCATCTGGAAAGACACCGAATAGATCCAGTAAAGCAGTCGCAAAAAAGACAAATAACGAAAGCCTCCCATTGTGGAGGCTTTCTTTTTATTTATCGCTTTTTCTATCTTCTTTCAAACTTACACCGATAAGTTGCACGACATCACTCACGGTTCCTTGAATTATCCGAGCACCATCCTCATATACTTTTTATACCCAAAGATAAGAACATTAAGAGGCCCTACTCGTGACTACCATAGTATCTGTACGTCGTAATAATAAAGTCGTCATCGCGGGTGATGGACAAGTATCTCTAGGCAACACGGTAATGAAGGGCAATGCCCGTAAAGTGCGTCGCCTATACAATGATAAAGTACTGGCTGGTTTTGCTGGCGGTACCGCTGATGCTTTCACGCTATTCGAAAAATTTGAAAGCAAGCTGCAAATGCACCAAGGCCATCTGACCAAAGCTGCCGTTGAGCTAGCGAAGGATTGGCGTAGTGACCGTGCTCTACGTAAATTAGAAGCACTACTCGCGGTAGCTGACGAAACCGCTTCACTGATCATCACAGGTAACGGTGATGTTGTTCAACCAGAGAACGACCTAATCGCTATCGGTTCAGGCGGTAACTTCGCTCAAGCAGCGGCTACGGCACTATTAGAAAATACTGATTTAGATGCACGTGAAATCGCAGAAAAGTCGCTGAATATTGCAGGCGATATCTGTGTGTTCACCAACCATCACCACACTGTTGAAGAGCTAGAAAGCACTGTTGAACTGCCAAAGCCAGAATAACAAACGCTTCTACCCAAACTTGTATCAACAGTGATTAAAGAATTAAGGAAAAACCATGTCTGAGATGACTCCTCGCGAAATTGTTCACGAACTCAATCGCCACATTATCGGTCAAGACAACGCTAAGCGTTCAGTTGCTATCGCACTGCGTAACCGCTGGCGTCGTATGCAGCTTGAAGAGAGCCTGCGTGTTGAAGTATCACCAAAAAACATTCTAATGATCGGCCCTACGGGTGTTGGTAAAACAGAGATTGCTCGCCGCCTAGCGAAGCTAGCAAATGCACCGTTCATCAAAGTAGAAGCGACTAAGTTCACCGAAGTTGGCTACGTAGGTAAAGAAGTTGAGACCATCATCCGCGACCTAACGGACGTTGCGATCAAAATGACGCACCAGCAAGCGATGAAGAAAGTGCAATTCCGCGCTGAAGAGCAAGCGGAAGAGCGCATTCTTGATGCCCTACTACCACCAGCTCGTGATGCTTGGGGTCAGAATGAGCAATCAAGCGAAGACACAACCTCTTCAAACACTCGCCAAATTTTCCGCAAAAAATTGCGCGAAGGTAAGCTAGACGACAAAGAGATCGAAGTCGATGTAGCAGCACCACAAATGGGCGTTGAAATCATGTCACCTCCAGGCATGGAAGAGATGACTAACCAGCTACAAGGTATGTTCCAAAACCTAGCTGGCGACACCAAGAAAAAGCGTAAGATGAAAATCAAAGACGCATTCAAAGCCCTAACGGAAGAAGAAGCCGCTAAGCTTGTGAACCAGGAAGAGCTGAAAGAAAACGCGATCTTCAACGCTGAAAACAACGGTATCGTATTCATCGATGAGATCGATAAAATCTGTAAGCGTGGCGACAGCTCAGGTCCAGACGTATCTCGTGAAGGCGTTCAACGTGACCTACTGCCTCTTATCGAGGGCAGCACAGTATCAACTAAGCACGGTATGGTGAAAACGGACCACATCCTATTCATCACATCGGGTGCATTCCAAGTGGCTAAGCCATCAGACCTAATCCCTGAGCTACAAGGTCGTCTACCTATTCGTGTAGAACTTGAAGCGCTTTCAGCGAATGACTTCAAACGCATTCTAACTGAGCCAAAAGCATCTCTGACAGAGCAATACATTGCCCTAATGAAGACGGAAGATGTGAACATTGAGTTTACTGAAGACGGCATCAACCAGATCGCGGATGCAGCATGGCGCGTAAACGAAACCACTGAGAACATCGGTGCACGTCGTCTACACACTGTGATGGAGCGTTTGATGGATGAGATTTCATTCGATGCAACAGACAAAGCTGGTAGCACGCTAGTGATCGATGAAGCCTACGTGAACTCGAAGCTTGGTGAATTCGTTGAAGACGAAGACCTAAGCCGCTTCATCCTGTAGCACACGAAACTCCAACTTATTGCTCTATCTCAAAGAAATAGCAGCTAATAAGCGAATTCAAGGCCCACTTTCGAGTGGGCTTTTTATTACCTGAAAAATGGGCGTATACTCAAATCACCGCATGAAACCAATACTTACAATATAGGCGCCCTGCTAATCAAGGCGTCCTTACAACGAAATAGACTTACGATGAAACAATCTCTAATGATTTGGCTTGATGCCGCACGACCAAAAACTCTGCCTCTCGCACTCGTCTCTATTCTTACAGGAAGTAGTTTAGCGTTCGCCAACGATCAGTTCTCTTTATCGATCGCTCTGTTGGCCTTTTTAACCGCCACCCTATTACAGATTTTGTCGAACTTGGCGAATGACTACGGTGACGCAGTAAAAGGCACAGACAATGAAAACCGCTTAGGCCCAATGCGTGCCATGCAGTCGGGTGCGGTAACCGCCAAAACCATGAAGCAGGCGATCATCCTCAACATCGTGTTTACTGTGATTGCTGGTCTGATTCTGATTTTTCATGCCTTAACCTCGATTGAAAGCATTCTTTCTTTCATTGCGTTAGGTGTATTGGCCATTGTTGCCGCTATCGCTTACACCGTGGGTAATAAGCCTTATGGCTATATCGGCCTTGGCGACTTATCGGTATTTATCTTCTTTGGCTTATTAGGCGTTTCAGGTACTTACTTCCTACACACTGGCCATGTGGAACCAAGCCTCTTCCTTCCTGCGTTAGGCTGTGGATTGATGGCGGTTGCAGTACTTAATATCAACAACATGCGTGATATTGAAAACGACAGTGAATGTGGCAAACGCACAATGGCGGTTCGCCTAGGACAACGTAAAGCCAAGCATTACCACTTTACGCTACTTGGGTTAGCACTGGTCTCTTTTGCTATCTACCTACTGATTCAAGAGAAACCGGTCTGGATCAGCCTGCCATTTTTGTTGAGTATTGTGATTGTCTACAAGCACGGTAAGGCCGTTTGGGAAACCGAAAAACCCGCTCAAATAGCACCTATGATGCCTGTGATTGTGAAATGCTCGCTGGTTACTAACCTATTGTTTGCAGGGGTTGTCGTAGCTCAAACTCTATTGAGTTAATTGAGACTAATCATTGCAAAGGGATCAAGCACCGATATACTCAAAGTAAGCTCATTGTTCAAAAGGTATACTAATGGAATACAACACTTCAGCACTGTGCGACATATATTTAGATCAAGTTGATGTCGTGGAGCCAATGTTCAGCAACTTTGGTGGACGTGCCTCTTTCGCAGGACAGATCACGACATTAAAGTGCTTTGAAGACAACGCTTTGATTCGCTCGGTACTAGAGCAAGACGGTCTAGGGCGTGTGTTGTTAATCGATGGTGGCGGCTCACTGCGTAAAGCACTGATTGATGCCGAAATGGCCCTACTTGCCGAAGACAATGAGTGGGAAGGTATTGTGGTGTATGGCTGCGTTCGCGAAGTCGATGAGCTGGAAGACATGAACCTAGGTATTCAAGCGCTGGCTTCTATTCCTGTAGGAGCAAGCCAAGATGGTGTCGGTGAGCTAGATGTACCCGTTAACTTTGGCAGCGTAACCTTCTTACCGGAAGATTACCTCTACGCCGACAATACGGGCATTATTCTTTCAGCCGAACCTTTAGACGTTGAACTTGACCTCGATGCTGATGAAGAAGAAGTCGAGTAACCCTTGCTCCTCATAAGTCACTCACAATAACCAAGAACACAAACAGAAACGCCCGCTACTGAGTAGCGGGCGTTTTTTTAAATCTGAAGAGTGAATTACTCTACTTCATCCATTTTACCAAGAAGGTTACGGATGCGATCTTGCCATGCAGAGTGCTCTTCTTGCATCTGCTGAGTTTTTTGCTCTAGCTCTTGACGGCTTGCTTTCAGTTCACCAGCTTCTGTTGCTAGTGCTTGTTTCTCTTCTTTAAGCTCTTCCACTTCCATTTGAAGAAGTGCAATCGTATCTACTGCTGTTTGAATTTTTGCTTCTAGTTGCTCTAGTACTTCAAAAGACATTCTGGCCTACCTTTAAGTTATCCATTTGATGGTGAAGGTTCACTCCACTTATTTCCCCATTCTACTCAGCAGAGCAAGGATAAACACTCAATATATTCGATATTTTGCGCCATTCGATGAAAAAAACAGCGCTTTTTACCGAATATTGACGTTAATTCTTACAGCCACACTCGCAAACCAATTATTTTGATGAATATTAGCGGTTTTTCACTGCTCATTGATCAAAAGCAATCTGCAAAAAGCAAAAAGGCAAACGTTTCCTTTTGGATATGGTAAAATCCGCCGCGAAATTTCTATTCCCCCTTTGAAAATTTTGGAGTCCGCATGAAACGCGATTTAGCAATGTCATTCTCTCGTGTCACAGAAGGTGCAGCACTGGCTGGTTACAAGTGGCTTGGCCGTGGCGACAAAAACGCTGCAGATGGCGCTGCTGTAGAAGTCATGCGTAGCCTACTCAACAAAACCGAAATCAGCGGTGAGATTGTTATTGGTGAAGGTGAAATCGATGATGCACCTATGCTTTATATCGGCGAAAACGTAGGTGTAGGCGGCGACGCTGTCGACATCGCAGTTGACCCAATTGAAGGGACGCGCATGACAGCAATGGGCCAATCAAATGCATTGGCAGTATTGGCTGCAGGCGAGAAAGGTAGCTTCCTAAAAGCGCCTGATATGTACATGGAAAAATTAGTAGTTGGCCCTGGTGCTAAAGGCGCTATCGACTTAACTCTACCGTTAAAAGAAAACCTAGTAAACATTGCTAAGGCTTTGGGTAAAACACTCGATACACTGGTAGTAACCACACTAGCTAAACCACGTCACGATCAAGTGATTGCAGAGATGCAAGCGATGGGCGTTCGTGTATTCGCAGTGCCAGACGGTGATGTAGCTGCATCTATCCTAACCTGTATGCCAGACAGCGAAGTCGACGTAATGTACTGCATTGGCGGCGCACCTGAAGGTGTAGTTTCTGCCGCAGTAATTCGCGCGCTAGACGGTGACATGCACGGTCGTCTGCTGCCTCGTCACGAAGTGAAAGGCGATACAGAGGAGAACCGTAAACACGGTGAACTTGAGCTAGAGCGTTGTGCTGAAATGGGCGTAACCGCTGGTATCGTGTTGAAGATGGAAGACATGGCTCGCAGCGACAACGTGGTATTCTCAGCAACGGGCATCACTAAGGGTGACCTGCTAGAAGGTATTTCTCGTCAAGGCAATATCGCGACAACCGAAACCCTGCTTATCCGTGGCCGCTGCCGTACGATTCGCCGCATCAAATCAATCCACTACCTAGAGCGCAAAGACCCAGAAGTGGTTGGTCATATCCTGTAATCCTCATATCGAGTGAAACAGAATATTCAAAGGCTGATACCAAGTATCAGCCTTTTGTTTTATTGCCCTGTCAGGTTCTCACCATTGCGATTGATAGGTCAGTAACTGTCAAAATAGTAAATGGTTTGCTTTATAAACACCTTGCCTCATAATAGTAAGGTTCATGAGGTAGGGATAGTATGAAAACAAGCGACAAAATCTTACAGACCATTAAGCGTCAAGGCGCGGTAACGGCCAAACAGCTGTCAGAAGAGTTTGGCATGACGACAATGGGTGCAAGGCAACATCTGCAAAGCCTGGAAGATGATGGCATTCTCGCGTTTCATGACGTCAAAGTGAAAGTCGGTCGTCCGACTCGTCATTGGTCTCTTACTCAGCACGGTCATAGTCAGTTTTCAGACCGTCATGGTGAGCTTACGATTCAAGTCATCGATGCGGTAGAGAATCTATTCGGAAAAGAAGGCCTAGCTAAAGTCGCTGCCGAGCGTGAACAACACACCTTAAAACAGTATCAATCTGCCCTGTCTGATTGTGAAAATCTAATCAGTAAGTTGGAAAAGCTCACCCAACTTCGTGAAGAAGAAGGCTACATGGCAGAACTGAAAGAACACGACGATCACTACATCTTGATTGAAAACCACTGCCCTATTTGTAAGGCGGCGACTCGTTGCCCAAGCTTGTGTCAATCTGAGCTCAACGTGTTCACCGAGCTACTAAAAGATGAGTGCCATGTCAGCCGAACTGAGCATATTATTGCTGGCGAACGACGCTGTACCTACACCTTGGTACCTGTCGCTACCGCTTAACGCTAAGCTATTGATCTTGTCTCAATATTGAGAAATCAAAAGATCGGACAAAATTTATACAAAAATCTTTCTTAAGCTTAAAGCATATGAAACATGCTTAATGCTAAGGAAGGAATGATGGCACATCCACAACCAGAGCAGAAACTGCCCCCTTTTGATGAACTGGTTCAACTTGCTCAAAACGATCCTAAAGCATTCAACCAATTCAAACACCAGATGTGTGAGCAGATGATCTGCTCCGCTTCTGAAAGTATGCAAGGCAGACTTCGCGCTCAACAAAGCCATCTCGATTTAGTCGTCAGCCGTTGTAAAAACCCTCACCACGTCAATGTCGTGCTAATGCAAGAGCTGCGATGTCAGGTTTGCAAGTTCCAAGACGCACTCCAAGGGCGCTGTACCTTAGAAGAGCCTCAGCCAGAAAATGTGGTTCCATTTAGACCTAACACTGAACCCAAAATGTACTAGTTCAGACACCTCCAGAAAGCAAAAAGGGAGCCTAATGCTCCCTTTATGTTAACGGCTGAAAACTCTTATACTGGATCTTCGCCGTAATCGTTGCGGCCTTCTGTGCCTTTCAACAAACCACATTCAATCAAAATCCATAAACCACACACTAATGCTGCTACCGTTGCCACCATGTGCATTGGTGATACAGAATCCACCGTTGTTGCAGCAGCAGGCGAAGCCAAGCGCCCTAGTACCAACGGAACATTCAATAGTAGCCAGTAGTTAGACTTGTTACGGTCATGCCAACGCTTGGCCGTTACCGCTAAGTCTGGAATCACCAGGAGCAACAAGAAGATTGGTAGTAGGATATAAGAGTACGCTGGAAACAGTACCGAAATACCAGAGGCAAAACCGGTGATCGCAACATAGTAGAAAATGTTCCACATCCAGTAAGTCTTACGACCAATTCTCCCTTTGAAAGAGAGCAGTAAATCTTTCATCGACATCTAAAAATACCCAAAAAATTAATATGCTACCAAAAAGTTAGCAGCTAATAGCCCGTTTATCACTTTCTTAAGCGAATCAGTTAATCACTTTCTGAAAACAGCTTTTATCCATATCGCGAATATTAACCGTTAGGCTTCGAACATGGCTCGCCTGTTCTTGTAAGATTTGCATTAACGAGCGTGACAATTCCCGTTTCTGTTCTTCGGCACGCCCGGAAAGTAACTCAAAGCTAATATGAATAAAGTCCACACTGTCTTCTTCATCACCGACTAGCCAGTTATGACAACGCAGAGAACGTGATTTCACAGACGGAATATCAAACAAGCCACAGTTTAATGTAACTTGATGAAGATCTTCTAGTAAACCTTGGATATTCACTCGCTCGTCCACTGAATTTGAGTACTCTAGAACTAGATTCGGCATTATTACTTCCTATTGTTAACGCAAACGTTTGTCCTTTAATACCAACTAACGATGAAAAAACCGAGAAGTTAGCTATTATTCTGTCTGTCGGATCACTGATATAAGGTCAGTATCTACTCTGACCAATCGATAAGATCCCATAAAGACATGACCACAATCATGATCTAACGCGTTTTATCTGTTATATTCTTACGAAGATTTTTTACATTAATTGATTAAATACGGAGATATTCCTATGCGTCGTCCTGTAGTGATGGGTAACTGGAAACTTAACGGTAGCAAAGCAATGGTAACTGAGCTGCTAACTGGTCTTAACGCTGAACTTGAAGGCGTTGAAGGTGTAGACGTAGCAGTAGCTCCACCAGCACTTTACATCGATCTAGCTGAGCGTCTAATCGCTGAAGGCGGTAACAAAATCATCCTAGGTGCTCAAAACACTGACCTAAACAACAGCGGTGCTTTCACTGGCGACATGTCTCCAGAAATGCTGAAAGACTTCGGTGCGACTCACATCATCATCGGTCACTCTGAGCGTCGTGAATACCACAACGAATCAGACGAGTTCATCGCTAAGAAATTCAAATTCCTACAAGAAAACGGCCTGAAGCCTGTTTTCTGTATCGGTGAATCTGACGAGCAAAACGAAGCTGGCGAAACTGAAGCAGTATGTGCACGTCAAATCAACGCAGTTATCGACGCTTACGGTGTTGAAGCTCTAAACGGCGCAATCATCGCTTACGAACCAATCTGGGCTATCGGTACTGGTAAAGCAGCAACAGCTGAAGATGCACAACGCATCCACGCTTCTATCCGTGCAATGATCGCTGAAAAAGACGCAGCAGTAGCTGAGCAAGTAATCATCCAATACGGTGGTTCTGTTAAGCCTGAAAACGCTGAAGCTTACTTCGCACAACCAGACATCGACGGTGCTCTAGTTGGCGGCGCAGCTCTAAACGCAGCTGGCTTCGCAGCTATCGCTAAAGCAGCAGCTAAAGCAAAAGCTTAATTTAGACATCACTGTTTAAATTGAATGAAAGGTCAACTTAGGTTGACCTTTTTTGTTGCTTGCCACTTATGAATCTAAGCAAGCAGACACAAAAAAACCGCTGATAAATCAGCGGTTTTTAAATTCTATAAGCTTACACTCGGCGTGGCTTAGAACAACTCTTCAGCTACGCGGAACAGCTCAGAACGGTCTGGGTTCTGCATGTTCTCGATACAGTCGATGATGTCGTGGTGAACAAGCTCTTCTTTTTCGATACCAACACAACGACCACCGTGACCTTCTTGAAGAAGGTGAACAGCGTAGTTACCCATGCGAGAAGCAAGTACACGGTCAAACGCAGTAGGACGACCACCACGTTGGATGTGACCAAGAACCGTTGCACGAGTTTCACGACCCGTTGCTGCTTCGATCTCTTTAGCCAGCTCGTTCGCATCCATCATTAACTCAGTTAGAGCGATGATTGCGTGCTTCTTACCTTTAGCAATACCATCTTGGATGTTGCCGATTAGCTGCTCTTTATCTAGACCAGTTTCAGGAGTGATGATGTACTCACAACCACCTGCGATTGCTGACATAAGCGTAAGGTCACCACAGTGACGGCCCATGATTTCAACAATAGAAATACGTTGGTGAGAAGAAGACGTGTCACGTAGACGGTCGATAGAATCAATAACAGTGTTAAGCGCTGTTAGGTAACCGATTGTGTAGTCAGTACCAGCGATATCGTTATCAATTGTGCCTGGAAGACCGATACATGGGTAACCCATTTCAGTTAGCTTCTTAGCACCCATGTAAGAACCGTCACCACCGATAACAACAAGTGCTTCGATACCGTGCTCTTTTAGGTTCTCGATACCTTTCTCACGAACAGCAACGTCTTTGAACTCTGGGAAACGTGCAGAGCCTAAGAAAGTACCACCACGGTTGATCACATCAGACACGCTTGAACGGTCAAGCTTTACGATACGGTTCTCAACAAGGCCTTGGTAGCCATCGTAAATACCGTAAACTTCAATGCCAAGTGATAACGCGGTACGAACTACGCCACGAACTGCTGCGTTCATGCCCGGAGCGTCACCACCACTGGTCAAAACACCGATCTTCTTAATCATGCTCACCCTCGATTTTTGGGAATCTATTATTCAATTCTTGTTCTTGCTGATTGTATATCAACAAGATTTTAAATCTATATTTGTGCGTTATGTTACATTTCCTCAACAGGAATAGCACTTAAATCGCGAAAAATTATGTAACATTTCTACTTCTGTAAGAGTATTACAGTTTTACTCAGTAACTTTGTTGATTCACATCAGAATCAACATTAATTGTTACTAAGGTGGTTTTTGAATCACCAAAGAGTTCGCAATTTCTACTCACTCTAGTTCAAAAGCCACCCACTTACCATTTGCTGCCTAGTTTTCGTGCTCGTTACCACGAATGAAATTTTTGTTGCTTCTCAGGCCCAAACACCACCGAATAAGGGTCTTGATGAATTAATACATCAGCATCAGGGAACACTGAGATAAGCTTAGCCTCTACTTCGTCAGAAATGCGATGCGCTTCAATAAGTGGCATCTCATCTTCCAACTCTAAGTGCAATTGAATGAAACGAATCGGACCAGAACGACGGGTTCTTAGTTGATGCACGCCCAATACCCCTTCAACACTCAACGATGTCTCTTTTATCTGTTTTAGCTCTTCATCCGGCAACTTATGATCAAGCAGAGATTGGATCGCTTCTATCGCCATTTGGTAAGCGCTGTAAAGAATATAAATACCAATACCTACCGCAAATACTGAATCCGCCTGACCAATACCAAACCAACTCAACCCTAGGGCCAGCATGATGGCAGCATTCATATACAGGTCAGATTGATAATGCAGTGAATCCGCAGCAATAGCCTGGCTGCCGGTTTTCTGGACCACGTGTTTTTGGAATCGAACCAGACCAAACGTCATCACTATCGCGAACAAGCTGACGTAAATACCGATTTCTGGAGAGTTTAGATCATGAGGTCTAAAGAAGCGCTCCACACCATTAAGAATGAGGAAACAGGCAGAGCCCGAAATAAACATCGCCTGTGCTAATGCAGCGAGTGATTCCGCCTTACCGTGACCAAAGGTATGTTCTTTGTCGGCAGGCTGAAGAGAATATCGAACCACCAATAAGTTAACGACCGAAGCGGCAATATCTAACATGGAATCGACTACGGAAGCCAACAGGCTCACCGAACCGGTCACCCACCACGCCGCGACTTTCACTATTAACAAAATAGTGGCAATGGTGGTCGCAGCCCAAGCGGCCAGCGTAACTAAACGTGCGTATTCTTGTTTCATAACTTGGCTATAAAGTGACTGATAGCACAAAGTATAACCTGCAAACCATCAATTGAATATGACAGCTAGGATGTAAGACATTCATTTTTAGGGATCAAAAAAGCGGCTCTCGGCCGCTTCTTTTTAAACACTTTCATTCAAGCTTGCTTTACCCAGCTTTGAATTACTTGTCTCTGTTCATGTGCTTTTCCATCTTTTCAGCACATTTCGCCATGCGCTCCTGCTGGATTTCTTTCAGTTGAGTTTTTTGCTCAGCCGTTAGCACGCTCATCATTTCGTGTTGCTTCTTAAGCATTGCTACGCGACGCTCAGTTTGCTTCTCAACCATTTGGCTTGCCAGGTCGTTTGCTGCAGCTTCATCGAAGTTGTCAGCTAGTACCAACGCTTGAACTTTTTCGTGGTGCGCTTTCATTTGCGCCATTTTGTCTGACTTGTTGCCCGCGTGTTTTGCTTTCATCTCAGCACGGTTCGCTTCACGCATCTCTTTTAACTGTTCTTTTTGTGCGTCAGTTAGGTCTAGTTGACGCATTACTTTCTTGTCGAAGCCACCACATTTACCGTGCATGCCTTTGTGGTCGCCCTTGTCACCGCCGCCAAATGCATACGCACTTGCTGTACCTAACATAAGTGGAAGTGCCGCAGCTGCTAGTACAAGTTTCTTCGTCATTTTCATAATTGTTGCCTCAATTCGGTATAATAAGTCATGTATTGCGTCTGTATCTCAGCGCTTGAATATAGATTAGTCTTTCCCTCGTAAAGTGACGTTTAGAAAGCGTAAAGAATCGTAAAGAGTGAAAGCTGACGAATAATTAGCAGTATTATTAACCTATAAACTACCGATTAAGGCTTTCACATGGCGAACATTCTTCTTATTGATGACGACACCGAGCTAACGAGCTTACTTAAAGACATTCTTAGTTTTGAGGGCTTCACTGTGTCTGAAGCCAATGATGGCTACGCAGGGCTCGAAGCGATCAATGATGAGATTGATTTGATTCTTTTGGATGTGATGATGCCGCGTCTGAATGGCATGGAAACACTCAAAAAGCTAAGAGAACATTGGGAAACGCCTGTGCTAATGCTGACGGCGAAAGGGGAAGAGATCGACCGTGTGATCGGTCTGGAGCTTGGCGCGGATGACTACTTACCAAAGCCTTTTAGCGACCGAGAATTACTCGCACGTATTCGCGCCATCTTGCGCCGCACGCAAACCACGAGCACTCCAAAAGCCGCCAGCGATAGAATCCAATATCAAGACATTGAAGTATTCCCTGGCAAACAAGAGGCGTACTGCAATGGCGAGATCATCGACCTGACCACTACCGAGTTCGCTCTACTAAGCCACCTTATTCAAAATCCGGGACAAGTGATCACCAAGGAAGCGTTAAGCTTAGATGTACTTGGTAAAAGGCTTGTAGCATTTGACCGTGCGATAGACATGCACATATCTAACCTACGTAAAAAGATTCCAGAACGCAGCGATAGCAAATCACGCATCAAGACCTTGCGTGGTCGTGGCTACCTATTGGTAGAGGAGGATTAATGCGCATCCCTAAAATCACTAGCTTATATGGACGTATCTTTGCCATCTTTTGGTTCACGATGTTACTGGTTTTAATTGCCGTACTTTCCCTACCTCATCTTGATCCAAGAGTAGTTGGTGACATTCCACAGGAGCAATATCAGCGCATTCTCAAAGCTCGTGACAACATTGAAGAAAAATACAGTACAGCTGATGATCTAGATTGGGCTCTAGCAAATATTCAAAAAGAGCAACATCAACAGCATTACCCACCTCGCTTTCTCGTACTATCAGATCTTGAGAGAAATATCGTAAGCATTCCCAACCAAAAAGGTTTAAAACTTCGCGTACTTCACTTTATTACTAGCATTGAAGATCTATCTCAAGCCAAGCGAAAACTATACTCTCACTATATGATTGCAGGCCCTGTACCAATAAAGATAGCTCATTCAAAACTTTTGATGTTTGTCGGTGTAAAATGGAATAAACCACCACCTATCTTTATGCGTTTTTTCGATCACCCATCACAATTACTACTCGCGATGATGCTAGTAAGTACCCCATTATTACTGTGGTTAGCTTGGGCATTAAGCCAACCAGCAAGAAAATTAGAACGAGCAGCACAGCGTGTTAAAAATGGTCGGTTTGAAGTTGACCCTCAACTAGAAGTAGGGACTGCAGAGTTCAGAAAAACAGGCGAAAGCTTTAACCAAATGGTTGAGGCTGTAAACCAGATGATCTCAGGGCAACAGCGCTTGCTTTCTGATATCTCACACGAGCTGCGTTCACCTTTAACACGGCTTCGTATGGCCAATGCACTGGCGATTCGTAAGCAAGGAGAGAGCCCAGAACTCGAGCGTATTGATACAGAAGCGCAACGCTTGGAACAGATGATCAGTGAACTACTGACCCTCTCTCGCATGCAGGTTGATAGCCACATTACTCGTGAAGTTCAGCCGATATCGAGCTTATGGGAAGAGATCTTAAAAGACGCGCAGTTTGAAGCAGAACAGATGGGTAAAGAGCTGACATTCTCAGAAATCCCTGAGCGTTCAATTTCAGGTAATCCTAAGCTACTGATGAGTGCCTTAGACAACATTACGCGCAACGCCATTTACTACGGTAAAGACCAAGTCGATGTGCAATTCCATGTAGTGCAAGATCAGCTGACCATTTGCGTCAATGACAACGGTGATGGCGTGCCTGATGATGAGCTAGATTCTATCTTCAGACCTTTCTACCGTGTTTCTACCGCTCGTGACCGTAATTCTGGCGGCACAGGGCTTGGGCTGACCATTACCGAGAGTGCGATTCGTCAACATAGCGGAACAATTACCGCGAGCCGCAGTAAACTCGGTGGATTACAGATCGAAATTACTCTGCCTATCCTGCCACTGTAATACCCCCACAAAGATCACAGTTGATAATGATTGTTATTATCATTATGGTAAATCCTCTAATTAAGGAGGATTTACCATGTCTCACATTTTCCCTGAACTGCCCTACGCCTACGATGCTCTAGAACCCTACATCGATGCAAAAACGATGGAAGTGCACTACAGCAAGCATCATAGAACATACTATGACAAGTTTGTTGCTGAGGTGTCTGGTAGCGAGCTTGAACAGCAATCTCTCACTGAAATCTTCGCTAATATTTCTCAACACAGCCCCGCTGTGCGCAACAATGGTGGCGGCTACTACAACCATATCTTGTATTGGAACTGTATGTCGCAAGATGGCGGTGGCGAACCAACTGGCGAGCTTGGTGAGGCGATTAAAAGCACATTTGGAGATTTTTCAGCATTCCAAGATCAGTTCGCTCAAGCGGCAATCAATACCTTCGGCTCTGGCTTCGCTTGGTTGGTAGTAGAAGAAGGACAACTGAAGATCATCTCAACCTCAAACCAAGACAATCCTTGGATGGATACGGTGGCAAGCAACGGTGAACCGATACTTGCGTTAGATGTGTGGGAGCATGCCTACTACATCAGCTATCAAAACCGCCGACCTGACTACATCAACGCTTGGTGGAACGTGGTCAACTGGAGTGCAGTATCAGAAAACTACGCGCAGGCACTCAACAAGCAAGCCTAAGTCGATGGTGGCAAACTGTACTAACACAGCTTGCCACCTTATACTCTGGCTATCTTTGATTACTCTTGTGAACCCACATGTTTGATATCGCTCTATACGAACCAGAAATTGCACCCAATACGGGTAACATCATCCGCCTATGTGCTAACTGCGGCGCAAACCTGCACCTGATTGAGCCACTTGGCTTTGATTTTGAAGAGAAGAAAGTGCGTCGTGCTGGTTTGGATTATCACGACCTAGCGCGTGTGAAGCGTCACAAGAACCTAGAAGCTTTTATTCAGTATCTAGAGAACGAACGTGAAGGTGACTACCGTATTTTTGCGTGTACCACCAAGACCACAGGTCACCACGTCGATGCCAAGTTCCAACAAGGCGATGTGTTGATGTTTGGCCCTGAGACACGCGGCCTACCTGCAGAGTTCATCGAAAGCATGCCGATGGAACAACGTATTCGTATTCCAATGATGCCCGACGCACGCAGCCTAAACTTATCTAATGCTGTAGCAATCATCGCATTTGAAGCATGGCGACAAATGGGCTTCGAAGGCGCGGTATAATAGCCGAATACTCAAACACCTGTTATCTGTTATCTGTAATCGCTAATAGGCAATAAAAAAAGGTTCATCGCGGCTTTCCGGGGAAAGCCGCTTTTATCTTCAAGAAGAAGTAGTCTGTATCTCGATACCCATATCCCATTCGCTTGATTAGCTTTATCTTGTTGTTTATCCCTTCCAATGTGCAGGTGTTAAGCGGATAACTCGCAGATGCGATAATGCCGTGAAGATAAGGCCTTAGTTTTCGTGCGAACTCTTTCAATGGCTTAATTCCACTCTCTTGTACTTGTGCCCACCACGCCTCCCAGAGCCCTTTAGCATGTACTTCTGATTCACAATACCAAAGCTCTTTGAGTTGTGCTCCGAGTATATAAGTGGTCATTAAGTCCTTATTGATATTCAATATTTCGGTAAGATAGCTGTTTTGCTGTGTATTCAAATTACCCCTGTTTTTTAGCAACACCCAGCGTGAGCGCTTGATCCATTGCCTCGCTTTTTTATCTTGCT
Organism: Vibrio sp. IB15; assembly: GCF_016406055.1. NCBI lineage: Bacteria > Pseudomonadati > Pseudomonadota > Gammaproteobacteria > Vibrionales > Vibrionaceae > Vibrio > Vibrio sp. IB15. The sequence continues at coordinate 642 of NZ_JAEFCE010000020.1, read as the reverse complement.
TGAGTTTGTTGGCTTGGTCGACTCTGACTCTATCCATCACCTCTCGACCGAACTTAGCAACAACATGGAATAAGTCGTAAACGATTTTTGCGTTCGGACAGTGTGCTTTAACTTCAAGATCAAAAGCCGTATTCATGTCCATTGCGACCGCTTCGATATTATTGCCATGCTTGCCTAGTTGCTCGAAGAACGGCCGTATGTCCTTACGGCTTCGGCCTAACCCTATCCAAATGACTTGGTGTGTCTTAGCGTCAGCGATGACCGTGGCATATCGATGTCCTTTAAAGATGGCGAACTCGTCCATGACGAGTTGCCTTAGCTCCTCCCATTTCACTGGCGGTACCACTTTTCTAAGTCGGGATTTATCTATCTCTTTAATGGTGTGCCAATGAACGTTCGTTAACCGGGAGATATGCTTAATAGGAAGAAGAGGCAGTAATTGTTCTATATAGCTTCTTAAGCGCTTCGTTATACGAGCATAAGGCTCCAACCAAGATAGAGATTCTGTTTTTATGCCACACTCACGGCACTTGATTCTTCGCGTTTGAACAGAAAGAACAACAGGAACACCGAGCAACATGGCTTCTTTTACATGACGCCATTGATACTCATGAATAGCCTCGGCCTCGAGACCACAAAGGC